>NZ_LZGV01000099.1:0-113403 GCF_001690265.1 Gilliamella sp. HK2 | reverse complement strand
TTATATGTTCGAAAAATAATGAAAACCGCCAGCAACGTCCCATAAAAAACTTTTGGTAAATCGTTATTATTTATAATTAAATATATATGTTTATTGTTAATTCGGAGTTAACATAAAAGGAAAAATATAAATACACTTGAAAGTAAAGTTATTAATTAATCATAAAGCTACTTTACATTCCAAACCGAATCATACAACAGCTAGAGCAACCATACCAATATAATTTCTTACCAACTTCTGGTAATGCATTACTATACTTCGATAATATTTTAGGAAATGCTTTTTCAACCAAATAACGATATTTATATAGGCTCCAATAATATTATCATTACCTTTTCATGAGGTTATTTAGTGTGCCTTTTTGACCAGAGATTGAAACGAGACAAAATAGTGCTCAACTCCCCAAATTTACTAAAAATATCTTGCCACAAACAACTATTAATCGGCACTATATATACCTCTAGCATTTCATGATATGCTCATTTATTGTAAATTTGACCTGTATTTGAAATTAAATTGTTTCGTTTTTCCTGATGGGTATGTGTTATTCTAGGCATAAAATGTTGTTATTGTTAGTTTCTGAGAAAATTATACTATAACAACATCTTTATGCCTTTGTATTGAAAGCTCAACAGCCCTAACAAAAATAATTAAAATTACTGTAATCAATAATACATTATAAAAAATGCACTATTTCACAATAATTGATTTACCCCTACCACGGATATCTGATACTGCTTCAGGTTTTTTATCTGTGATTTTTATCGCCTGAATATCACCGCTAAAATCTTGCTGCTCAAAGTGGTAGCCCATTTGCTTGAGTTTATCTTTTAAATCCTCTGGTACTTTGTTTTGAAAGCGTTCAATAAAAATAAGATTAGTTGGTAATAATTGATGATGATAACGAGGCGCATCCATTGCTGCTTTTAATGACATATGATTATCAAAAACATTAGTTACAACTTGAAAGATGGAGGTAAAAATTCTTGAACCACCTGGCGTACCAATAACCATTGCAACATCATTATTTTTAATAAAAATACTTGGTGTCATAGAAGATAAAGGACGCTTATTAGGCTCTATGGCATTAGCATCTTTGCTCACTACACCAAACTGATTAGCAACACCTGGCTTACTACTAAAATCATCCATCTCATTATTGAGTATAATACCTGTACCCTCAATCACAACCGCAGATCCAAACCAACCATTGAGAGTGTAAGTATTAGATGCTGCATTACCCCATTTATCTACAATAGAAAAATGCGTTGTCTGTAATTTTTCATGGTTGTTGTTCAGACCAGGTTTAACTTGTTCGGTAATAGAAATCGCTTTTGGGTTAACTTGTTTTGCTCTTTCTGCCAAATAATTAGCGTCAATCAGTTTAGCAACAGGGACCGAGATAAAATCAGGATCGCCCATATATTCTGCTCGATCAGCAAACACACGTTTTTCTATTTCTGCTAATAAGTGAATATATTGAGGTGAATTGACCTTAACATTCTTAAAATCATTCGCTAAATTTTGCTTCATTAATAATAGTTGAATTAAACCTACACCGCCTGAACTTGGTGGTGGTGCAGTTACAATTTGCATATCTTGCCACTTAGCAACTAATGGTTCTCGCCATTTAGCTTGGTAATTAGCTAAATCATTTTCAGTAATTAAACCTGCATTTTCTTGCATCTGTTTTGCAATTAATTTAGCCGTTTCACCTTTATAAAAACCGTCACTACCTTGATCGGCAATACGCATTAATACCTTGCCAAGCTCGGGCTGCTTAAATAGTTTTCCTTCTTGCATAGAACCAAAGTATTGCTTAAAGTGGCCATTAGCCGGCGCTAGTGATTCTACTTCATGATACCGTTTAACGAGTAGTTTATCTACGGTAAACCCTTCATTGGCAAATCGTATAGCTGGCGCCATAACTTCTTTCCAGGATAATTTACCAAAACGTTGATGCACAGCCCACATACCAGCAACCGTACCTGGTACGCCTGAGGCTTTGTAGGAATATAGACTTAAATTCGGGATCACATTTTTATGATCATCAAGGTACATATCTCGATCAGCCTTATTTGGGGCAATTTCTCTATAATCGATAAAATAAGGCTTGCCTTCCATCCAAAGCGTCATAAAACCGCCACCACCAATATTACCCGCTTCAGGATAGGTAACAGCCAGAGTAAATGCTGTAGCTACAGCAGCATCAGCGGCATTTCCCCCTTTTTCTAATATCTCTTGCGCAGCTAGCGCGCCATAATAATCTGGGGAGGCAACGGCTCCAGCCTCAAATTTTTGTTTTAAATTGTCTACAGCAAATACTGGGCTTATCACTAAAAAAATAACAAGGCTACAATACGTTATCAGCCTGCGTTTAAGATAGAACATGTTGTACCTCCTAATAAAATATGATTTATTCGCCCCACTTAACACAAAATCGCATAAAAAAATAGGAAAAATTATGCAATATTTGGTTAAGGGGAATTATCAATATAGCATAGAAAATAAAAATGTTGAGTAAATATTGATCATATAGAAATTTCTATACTTGACTTTGTGATGATTTTCTTATTAATTTCTAATCAAGCCTGCTTAGATAATTTTGATTTGCCTATTTTTTGTAAAAAAGATTCAGGAATCTATGCCGTTTCAATTATGGTGAGGATTCAATACATGATTAAAAGAAAATACTTTCTTATTCATCACTTTTAGAATTGGATTTCGTGTAATTAGCTCAAAACAATTAAAAAAGAGTGTAGCAAACTAAATGGCATACACCCTTTAATATAAACTAATTAAAACTAAGCTGTTTGAGCTTGATTTGCTGATTTACCTTGTTCATCTTTATAAAGTTTATTGTCATATAGTTTGACAAAAGGAATATAAATTAGCAGAGCTAAAATGGCCGACACGACCGCAATAACAGCAGCTTTATAATCACCACCCGTACCAATAAATGCACCTATGCCCATTGGTGATGGCCATGGAATTAATGCAATGATTGGATGGATAAAACCCGTATTAATTGCAAAATAACCTAATGTTCCACACGCCATCGGCGCTAAGAAAAATGGAAATGCCAAGTAAGGATTATATACAATCGGCATACCAAAAATAATAGGTTCGTTGATATTGAATATTGCAGGCACTGCTGAAGCTCGTCCCAAGATTTTTAGTTGGCTAGACTTAGCGCAAAAAGCAATAAAGAATGTCATTAATAAGGTAGAGCCCGAACCGCCTAAAATCACTAATGAATTATTAAATTCCCCAGCAAAAGGAATATGTTCACCACCAAGTGCATTTTCGTTCATATTAGCTAACATAATTGGGGTGATAAATGCGCCAATAATAGTAGCGCCATGGATCCCAACAACCCATAACGCATGGATTAAAAAGAGAATGACCATAACACCTAGCCAACTTTTGGTTAAATTGGTCACAAAAGCAAATGGCACAGCAATAATATTAAAAATATCAGTACCAAAATAGATAAAAACGCCATTAATAATGATCACAAAAAACGCAATAATAAACGTTGGAATCAGCGCAGTAAAAGACCGCGAAACACCTAGCGGTACAGTTTCTGGCATTTTCACAACCCAATTTCGCCTAACACATAAAAAATAAAGATGAGTTGCCAAAATTGCCATTACGATTGCAATAAATATACCCGATGTACCTAAGCGGAAGATAAAAGGTTTTAAACGTAGCCCATTAAAGACTAAATTACTTTCATCATTAAGTAATGTAATCACGCCTTTTTGCATAACTAATTCAGGCAAAGTCATGAAAAAAGCAAAAATAGATAACATAGCGCCGTTAAGAGGGTTAACTTTAAGACCAGTTTCTTCTTCTTCGATTTTAGTCAGTTCATAACCAACAACAAAGTTAAAATAAAGAGCTAAAATGCCGATAGTTGCTGTGTTGGCAATCATATAAAGATCGCTCACTCTAAAAAAAGTATTTTCAAAAAAGCCTTCTAACCCTGTAAATGTCATTGGTAAGGTATTGAATACTAAAAACATAGATCCCACAATTGAGAAAGGCACTGAAGCCATCCCCGCGGCCATTACTGCTCGAACAATTTTAAATTGCGATACTTTAGCCATTGGCGCCATTAAAAATTTCTGTAAAATTACAAATCCCGTATTCATTTTGTTATCCTCATCTAATTAATGACCTGTTGGTAAGCTTGAATTCTTTGGAAAGATTTATCCTTATTAAGCTCAATCTTTTTTATTTTTTTAAGCAGTAAAAAATTAATTAATAAACTTGCTGTTAACACTATCATTACGCTATTTAAGACATATTGAGTGTTTTTAAAAAACGGAAAGAATAGATAAAATAAGGATGTATTTACCGAAATCAGCAAAACAATACAAATTACCGATAGTGTAGAATAAAGCGCCTTTGCATACGGTAAACGATTATTATGAATTCGATAAAGTTTAATCTGCTCATACATCGTTAATATCGCTAGCACAAGGATCGATAGTGGCAAAAAGGCCACAATAGATAATGATCCACCTAAAAATACAAACCAATACAGATTGATAAATAAAAAAAATGCCGTGCTATAACGAATAGCTAAAAAGCGATTAAAATAGAGGTTGGTTAGGCTCGTTTTTTGGTGCATTTCTAATTTTTTAGTTGTCATATGATGGATTCCCCCCCTAATTTGACTGCTAAGCGGTGGTTTTGCTCATACAAATGAGCCATCTCAAGTGCAATTTCACGCATTGTCATTGTTGTCATTAAGTGATCTTGCGCATGTACCATAATAATTTCCATGGTGATTTTTGTACCGTTAGCATAATTTTGTAGTAACTCTGTTTGTGAGTAGTGAGCTTGTAAAATATCTTCATTCGCTTCGTCAAGAAGCTGGTTTGCGGTAATAAAATCGGCTTGTCTCATTGCCTTAAATGCATCATGAATTTTAGTTTTAGCATTACCGCTATATAAAATAATATTAAAAGCGATAAGTTGAATATCTTCTGAGCTCATTTCATCGTTCATTACTATGCTCCTTTTTCAATAAGTTGGATAAAAAGCCGTTTAAATTGGCCATAGTTATGCGTTTTCAACAGTTTTGATTGCATTGCTAAATCATCAATTAAATTAATAATGGCTTTAGTTATCATCGCTAAAGTTGAATTTTGATAAATAGAAGGGGAAATCATAAAAACAAAGCGAACCTGTGGGTAATTATCATCCCAAAATAATCCATCAGGGATCATCGCAACGCCAATTTTAGATAATTTCCCTACAGGAATTGCAGGGTGTGGCACCACTATCGCTTGGCTAAAAAAGATATCACCTAATAGCATACGATTTTGCATTTGCTTTATCATTTGTTGCTTATAATTGCTATCTTCATTTAACGCTAAAAGATCAAGTAAAGAATCTAAAATATGTTCTTTGCTTTGAGGTTGTCGGCATGGGTAGAAATAATCTGCAAATAAATCATCAATAATTTGCTCAATATCAATAAAATGATTGCAAGATTTTTGTGTTGCAAACATTGGAATTTGCATTCTACGCTCAGAGACAGGCATATTTCGTGACGCAAGATAACGGCGAATTTTTTGTACATCATCATCCGTTAAGAATACAGAAACATGAAAAACAGGCACTTTAAATACTTGCGCGGATAAATCAACGGACGAAATAATAAAATCGACCTTATTTAACGTTTCTGGTTCAATTTCATAATATCCTTGTGTCGCAACAATTTTGATTCGCTCATCAAACTCACATTCAACTCGATTTTTTAGTAGCTGGGCACTGCCAAGACCCGTTGCACAAATAATTAGCACTTTGGTTTTTTGTTCATTTTTTAATTTTTCAATCGAAGCTAAAAAGTGCAAAGTTAAGTAGCCCCACTCATCATCGTGAATCGTAAATTGATTAAGCTGGGGTAACTGGCTAAGGTAATTTTTAACTAATTCAAATAATTCTGGTGAATTGGCTTTAATTTCATCAAGTAATGGATTTTCTAATTTAATATTTTGTTGTAAACGAACGATCATCGGTTTTAAATGTTGAATAACGCCGTTTTTCAATTGTTCGTCATTTAAAAATAAATACCCTGTCTGCTGCTCAATTTCGATTAATATATTAGTCACAGATAAATATAATTCGCAATCCACATCATTATGAGTAACATTTGATTTACTCATCAAATGTAAAGTTAAATACATTTGTTCTTCTTTGGGAAAACAAAAACCAATTACTTTTTCGACTCTATTGATAATTTTCTTAGCAACTTGATATTCCAATGTATTTTTTGTCGATTGTGGCATATCAAGATTTTGAATAGAAAGCCCTGATTGTAAACGTTTAATGCTGAGTGATAGATGTAACACGATATTTTGCATCATAACATCAGATAATTTTATCTTTGCCTCACGACATTCATCTAAAATAATAATGGTTAAGGAGTCAAAGCTAATTACATCACTAAACTTGTTCAAATAAGTAAGGTGTTGTAAAAAATTAATTGATTCTTCATGAAAAAAATAACTTAAAATAAAATGCCTTTTAGCTTTTTCTTCGCCTTCAACATAAAATAAGGATCGGTTTTTTTTGACAGTAAGTCCATAAGGTTGAAGCTGGTGTTTGATTTCTAAAATATCTTTATTTAGTTGAGAAGAGCTAATAAATAATTGTTCTGATAACGCCTCTATATCAATTTTTTGGCTTTCTAATAATAATAGATTAAGAATATGGTGCTTTCTTTGACATGCTTCTCGGCAGTTTGCTTGCTCTTCGTTACGATCAAATAAATGATGTTCAATTAAAAATAGGTTGAAAGCCGTTCTATCTTTAATTTGTAATTGATAACCATAACCTTGTTTACTAACAATAGTTCCGCCATTGTTTTCAATCAACGGTTTTAAGTCCTTAAGGTAAGTACGAACAGTTCGATCTGATAATGATAATTCACTTGCCAGCAATGCGCTGCTTTTGAATAGATTTTTAGAGCGAACCATTAAACTAATTAGATCTCGTTGTTTGTTCTTAATCACAATCATCCGTACCTGTGACAGCTAAAAATAGGCTGTTAATCATAGAGTAGTTACTCTGATATGTTAGATAAGCACACATCAAGCAAGTTAATAAGGCGCTGCCATGTCTGGTAACCTAATGACAACGCCAAGCCATTTTTCTAAAACAAAGGCTTATTTTGGGCTATTTGATATTGTCTTCGGTTAACTTAGCCAATTGCTCAATACCCGACGGTATAGGGATATAGGCCTGAAAAGGAATACTTACTACAGGCTTACCCACTTCATCACCCAAATTTTTCAACTTATCAAACATCATCATCGTTTGTGGACTGATTAAAAATAATGAGAAATCACTATTTTTAATCATATTGCTTCCTTCGGTTGCCGATACTGCATCAACCGAAATAGCTTTATCTTTACTAGCAAAATATTCTGTTACTTTTTTAGCCATTAATGATGATGACATTCCTGCTGCACAAATAATTAATGCTTTTTTCATGGTTTTTCCTCAACGCAATTATGATCCCTTAATAAAACTTTTATAGAGCTTCTACTTTTATAGAGCATCTATAAGTTTCTATAAAACTTCACCGTTTGAAGCAATGACATTCTTAAACCAAGCAAATGAATCTTTTCGGCTACGTTTTAAGGTTCCATTACCTTTATTATCTTTATCCACATAAATAAACCCATACCGTTTTTCCATTTCACCAGTGCCCGCCGAAACCAAATCAATACATCCCCAAGGGGTGTAGCCCATTAAATCAACGCCATCTTCTTCAACAGTAATCTTCATTTGTTTGATATGTTCTTTCAAATATTCAATACGATAAGTATCATGAATGCTACCATCTGCCTCGACTTTATCATATGCACCAAACCCATTTTCAACAATAAACAGTGGTAATCGGTACATATCTGTTAACCAATTTAAGGTATAACGTAATCCTTCAGGATCAATTTGCCAGCCCCAATCAGATTTTTTAACGTATTGATTACCAATCAGATCCTTTTTTTCGTCATAGCTATAGCTGTTATCATTTTCCTTTTTCCTAATAGCATTGGACATGTAATAGCTAAAGCCAATATAGTCAACCGTGCCTTTAGTAAGTACTTCAAGATCCTGCGCTGTAATATCAAGCTCAAAACCATTGCGTTGCCAATATTTTTTAATATGATTTGGATACTCACCATGCACATGAACATCAGCAAAGAAGTATTTACGTTCCATCGCTTTTTGTGCCATCAAAATATCACCTGGTTTACAAGTTTCAGGGTAGATTGGTATTACCGCCAACATACATCCAATTTTAAAATCAGGGTTAATGGCATGACCGATTTGTACTGCTTTAGCACTAGCAACTAATTCATAATGGGCAGCTTGATACATAATCTGTTCGCGATTATCGCCTGCTTTATAGTAAATACCAGAATTAGTAAATGGTGCAAAATCTTCATTAAAATTAGCTTGATTATTAATTTCGTTAAAAGTCATCCAATATTTGACTTTATTTTTATAACGATCAAAACATACTTCAGCAAAGCGAACAAAAAAGTCGATCAATTGACGATTACGAAATCCGCCATATTCAGTGACAAGATAATAAGGCAACTCAAAATGAGAAAGGGTTACAACAGGCTCTATATTATGTTTCAGACATTCATCAAATAGATCATCATAAAATTTTAAGCCCTCTTCATTAGGAGCAAGCTCATCTCCGTTTGGAAAGATACGTGTCCAAGCTATCGAAGTTCGAAAACATTTAAATCCCATTTCGGCAAATAGCTTAATATCTTCTTTATAGTGATGATAAAAATCAATTGCATCGTGGTTAGGATAATATTCCCCTTCAATAATGCCTTCGGTGATCTTACGATAACTTTTAGGCGACCCCACCGTCATCACATCGGCAACACTAATACCTTTACCACCCGCTTGCCAAGCCCCTTCTAATTGGTGAGCAGCAACTGCACCTCCCCACAAAAAATCTTTTGGTAACCCGTTATTTTTCATAATCAAATACCTACATTTATTAATAATTCAAATTTAGTATAAGAAGAAAAAAATAGAATTACTAACCAACTTTTTCCGTATTGATCAGGAAAAAGATAAATACATTGTGAAAAATTTTACTTAATAACATTATTAAACAATAATTTTATGCGATTAGTTACACACATTTAGTGTGTAACTAGCTTAGTGCCCGATATCAAGAATATAGGCATGATGTGCCAGAGAGAAAAGCAAACTGGTCATGATAAAAATTAGTCAGAAAACCAATTGATTTTATTGAAGTTTTTATTTTAACAACAAATAACATTACTTCTTTTACTACAAACCTATCTTATGATGCAAGGCCCAATACATTAAATAAATACATTAAATGGGTAGTTTAATCCAGAAAAAACAATACAACCTTATAACGCATTTATATAGGTGGATGCGGCTAATATTTTGACTAGGATGAGATATTTTTTACAGGTGCATTTTGACACCAAATCCTTTTCTTACATAATTCACCCAATTCGGCATCTACTGTTATGACTTACTTTCTAAGCGCTGCCTGTCGCATTCTTGTTCCATAAGCTTGATAGTGATAATACCTCACCCACTTTAGCACTGAGCGCTTTGTTGTTTTTTCCAGATAAATTAGAATTGAGAATTAAATCGATCTCGTAGTATATCCATACTTTTCAGTAGCAAAAAGATAAAATCATGAAAATAAACACTAATTAGGATAGCCTATCCAAGCAATAATTTTGTGGAATTTAATGATTTATCGAAATGCGACAAACACAGCTACACTAACTTTTAGCATATAAGTAGCTTTTAAGTAAGTAATATATCATCACAAATTCTTTTCTGCTCAATCAATGAGAAAGGGTATATAGGTCAGTATATCGATAAAAATAGTAGATTTTCTCACTAATCGGGCAGAAAAAATTAAAGATGTTTAGTTTTATGGTTCAGCTTAAATTATTTAGCAACCCAGTTACCCTCTTCATCTTTATGATAGGTCTTTTCAACAGCAGCCCAAGCTACTTTGAAGGCAATCGTTTCTGGATCACTATGATCGCGCCTTTTGTGGGGATCTTGATATTCTTTTATTGCGCTATTAAATGCTTCTTTAAAAATATCTTGCGCATGCGTTGGCAAAACATGACGCACAGAAGCTGGCAAATCATCACGAGTTTGATATGGCATATAGATTTCCTCCATAAATTAATCTTTTATGGTTAAAAATTCCAAATAGCAATCGCAGGCATCATTTGCAAAACAACTTATAAGCGTCAAATTTATGACTTTTTAGAAAGAAACACAAGCATTATTAATAGCTAATAAACAGTATATTTTCTTTTCAGTTTTCCAAAATTAATATATAACACTAAAATAAACACATATTTTATTGGAAAAAAATAAAAAAAAATGTAAAGTGTCAAATTATTAAACTAATAATAACATTAAGGAAAAAAGATGCAGAAAAAATTCTTAACAATATTTATTGCTGGGCTTTTAATGATTGGTTGCAATGATCAATCAGAAAGTAAAACCGCTCAGTCGACCACAGTTTCCGAAGCAAAAACTTCAGAAAAAACTTCACAACAAATAGCAGCAAAAGCGAATAAAGGTAATCTGTGGTTAAGTGTTTTTAACACCAATTTTTCTTTAGCCGAGCAACAGTTAACAAACAGAGTTTCCTTGCCATCTACACTGATTAATCTTGATAAGGAAGTTGACAGATATTTAAAACAATTTCAAGACAAAAATGGTAACATCGATTACAATCGCATAAAAAATGATCCAACAAAACGTATAGATCTTTTTGTCGGTTCCAATCCTTCTCCTGAAGATCTTGATGATTATAAGCAATTGATTAATAAATTAATAGCAATCAAACCAGAACTTCCCGAGCTTGATAGTGCTGGCAAAGCCTTAGGTGATAAATTTGTTGAGTTAGGCTTAGCTTATGACAAAGCTGCTAAATATTATACAACGAATGAATATAAGTTAGATGAACTGGCTAAATTACCTGAACTATTCAACAATCTAGAAAATGCCTATAATCAATATATTGAAGCAGAAGATATTGCTTTTATCGCTTACGATAAATTATATAAAGAGATCCACGCATTTCAAAAAGCAGAAATTAAAAATCAAGGATTAATGCTTCACTACAATTGTATTGAATTCATAGATATATCTGAAGAAGTTGTAGCATTAATTAATCGAAATTTTGCTGAAAATAATGACTTTAAAAATCTTGATAAATCAATAATTGAACCAAAAATTGAACAACTAGAATCTATAGCCAATGAATTAATTGCCAATAAAGGCAAAACTGACTTGATCAAAAAACAAGCTTTGAACAATATTTATTATGATAGGTTTGCCGATACATTACCTCAATTGGTTAATCAAATGAAAGTTGTTTTAAAAGAGTTACAGACTGCCAAGATAGAAAATGAAGTCAAGTCTTTGAATGGTACACTTGACCATGTTATTGACCGCTATAATTCGGTAATCAATTAAAATTACGTTATAAACTAAGTTGGTGGTAATGCTGCACCACCAACTTTTAAGCGTTTGAGTGACTACAAGCGCTATTGATCAATATAATAGCCCAATATTAGCATCCTAAGTCGATTTGTTTACATCAACAACACAACGCCCCTTTATTTGCCCAGCTATCATTTTATTTGCTGCCTCAACACATTCAGTTAATGAAATTGTATTGCTAATATGCGATAGCAGTTTTTCATCTAGGTAATATGCCAATAAATTCCACGCAGCAATACGCTTATCATAACTCGCCATCACACTATCTATACTAGTTAATGTAACACCGCGTAAAATAAACGGTGCAACCGTTGTTGATAAATCTATACCTTGAGCAAGTCCACAACAAGTTACAATACCACCATATTGGGTTTGCGCACAAATATTGGCTAAAGTATGTGACCCAACAACATCCACAGCAGCTGACCATTGCTCTTTTTGTAATGGCTTACCTATTTCTTTTAATGTTTGGCTATCAATGATATTAACTGCGCCAAGTTGACGTAAATAATACTCTTCATCAATTTTACTAGTCGATGCGGTAACTTGATACCCAAGTTTGGCCAGTAACGCAACGGCAATTGAGCCAACACCACCTGTTGCACCTGTCACTAAAATCAGACCATCTTGTGGTTGTATACCAAAATCAATAATTCGTTGAACACAAAGTGCAGCAGTATAACCCGCTGTGCCAATAGCCATTGCCTGATGAGCGGTAAACTGATTGGGCAAAGGTATTAACCATTCAGACTTTAAATAAGCATATTGTGCCAAGCACCCCCAGTGAGTTTCACCGCACCCCCAACCATTTAAAATAACGAAATCACCAGACTAATAACGGCCACTTTGACACTCAAAAACCCTACCATCAATGCCCGGCACCATTGGCCATTGTCTAACAATAAGGCTTGTATTGGTCAATGCTAATGCATCTTTATAATTGATACTCGAATATTCAATTTGAACTAAAGTATCGCCTTGTTGTTGGCATAATTGCTATTTAGTGATAGTTTTTAGCGAATTTGAAAATCCATTAACCTCATCTTTTTCTAAAACAATAGCATTGAAAGGCATATATATTCCTTATTTTGTATTATGCGAATATAAATAATTTAATATTAACTCATAATAAATAGTCATATCACTAAAAGCAATAATTTGCCTTTTGATTAAAGAACTCAATTAACAAAAAAGCCTAATATCGATCAGGCTTAATTATCAATAGTCACTAAATTATAAATAAGTTATGAAAAAGAAGACATTTCCTTTCTTTTATCGCGTTTTAGTTTTGCCGAGACGGCACCAATAAAGACCACATCACTTGACGAGTTAAGTGCTGTTTCAACAGAATCTTGAACGACGCCAATCATAACACCAATAGCAACAACTTTCGCTGAAATATCATTCGGTATGCCAAACATACTACAAGCCACAGGAATAAGCAGTAAAGAGCCGCCCGCAACCCCTGATGCACCACAGGCACACACGCTAGAAACAATACAAAGTAATACAGCAGAAAATATATCAATATGTATATCCATTGAATATACCGTTGCTAATGTTAGCACTGTGATAGTAATGGCTGCGCCAGACATATTAATGGCAGCACCTAATGGCACAGCAACGGAATACGTATCCTCATCCATGTCTAATTTTCTACAAATTTCAATATTCACTGGAATATTTGCAGCAGAACTGCGAGTAAAAAAAGCAGGAATAGCACTATCTTTTAGTGATGTTAAAATCAATGGATATGGATTTTTTCGCATGACCAAAAATGCTAAAAGTGGATTAATAATCAGAGCTACGATGAACATACACGAAACTAACACTACCAATAAATGCGCATATTTTTTGAGTTCATCAAAACCAGTTTCAGCCAATGTAGAAGATACCAGGCCAAACACACCAATTGGCGCAAAGCGAATAATAATTTTAACGATAAACGAAATGGCTAAAGATAGATCGTGCATCATCGTTTTGGTTGTTTCACTCGAATGCCTTAACGCAATCCCAATACCTACACCCCAAACAATCAACCCAATATAATTAGCATCAACAAGTGCATTGACAGGATTGTCGACCATCTTATTCAATAACGTTGCTAATACCTCAATAATACTCCCTGGTGGCTCTACTTTGATTTGATCAATATCTGCCCCCAATGAAATTTTAGAAGGGAAAATAAAGCTAGCTACCGCTGCCAGTAATGCTGCCATCATCATACCTGCAAAATAAAGTATAAGTAATGTGCCCATGTTGGCGCGTTTACCATGTTGATGATTAGATATTGAAGCAATAACTAAAATAAGTACCAAGATAGGAGCAACTGATTTGAGCGCGTTAATAAAAAGAACACCAATAAAGGACATATTTAATGCAACGTCTTTATAAAAATAGGCTAATGCAATACCTAAGGCTAAGCCTAAAATAATTTGTGGTATTAGCCCAATTTTAAAATAAAAACGAATCAAAGGATTAGTTGAGTGTGTCACAGTATTTTCTCGTTATATAAAACAGTCCTAAAACCTTAACATAATTTGACAACATTTTTATAGAGAACAGTTATCATCATAATGTTTTTTTATATAACAATTTGAATAATTACTAAATTTAATTATTTACAAATTAAACATGCTTTACATTACCAAATATATTTTTAATAAATAACTACATTACTTAATAAACTCAAGCAATTGTCTTGCTTTATTTACTGCCGTTGATTTTACTTTTGCATGGGCTATGTCGGCTAATCCTTGCCAATGGGAATCAGATTCAGAGAGATAACCACGCTTTGTTGCTTCTTGTAAATAAGGCACATAAATGAATGACATATCTAAAATTCGATTGATCCAAGCAGGTATTTTTTCACCTCGTTTTGCTATTTTTCCTACAAACTTAATGCACTCAATTAATACAGGGTAAAATACTGATAATAAATTAGGCTTTTTTTCCAGTAATCGGATTAATTTAGCTGGGCTAAAATCGGGATAGTCAAGGAATAAGATAATTGCTTTACGCATGATATCAGCGTCAATGACGCCTTGTTCAACATTTTGTTCAAAAATTGAATTTGTGTGATAGGTATCACTATCTTGCGCTAATAATCCAATAATCACCATTACCAATGCGTTAGAAAAAATTAAGTTATTGGCATTTTTACCATTTTCCAACCAATATCGGCTCTTTTCAACAACCAAACATTGGCTCGCTTCACTCCAGTGTAACCAAACGCTTTCTGTTTGAGAATCAATGCAAAATTCTGAATGATTCAATGGCGCGGGATAAGCTTCGCATTGCCATTCGTTTTCTAAATCATAATACCAATCACCTTTAACAATCTGGAAAACTTGATTTGCTACATTAGGAAGTTTCAAAGTAAATAATAACGATTTAGACAAACGTTTAGAAAATTGAGAAGATGGGTTAATGACAGGTTTACTCACAGAAATAGAAACATTATCTTCAGGTACAACGCTAATTTTTTCCGTCTTTACCCATACTTGATCAAAATCATCAGGCGCCAGCATAGACACTTCTTGTTTTAAAGGCGCTGGTGCTATATTAGGGAGCTTGTCAACTATCGCTTGGGCTTTCTTTATTGCATTAGCACTACCTTTTTTACTGGCTAACATCCTGATGCCTAATAATTGTAATTGGCTTGCATCAGCTATACCCTGATCAACAGCATATTGAACTTCAGGTAAAAATTCAGCGATGGCATCGACCGTTTCAACAGTGCCTGATAACATTCTTAGCGCATTGCATGAAGCAATAATTAATTGATCGAAAATGGGCCAAACTACCGAAAGCATCCCTTGTTTTCCAATATCAGCTAATACAGCAACTAAACTTGCTATACGGGAAGGGGGCGAGCCTAAACGCTCCAATAGCAAAACATCGGCCACTCCAGGTATAAGCAATCCTCGTTGCCATGCTTGATTCACGGCTTGTGCTATATTACCAAGCACATGAGAGGAATGAGATCGCTGTGCTGCTAAAAGTGTAATTGCTGAACGAGGGGGAAAAGGAGAGCGTTTTTTAACAAGTTGCTCAAACACAAAACCTTGATGATATGATTTGGCCCAATCAATATCGGAAGGTATAGCACTATCGCCCCATAAAGGAAAAATAGAAAAAAGCTCAGCAGTATACCAACTATTGCCTATTCGTTCTGGAAAATCACTTAATGATTGAGGAAGAAACGATACATCATTAATATTAGCATTTAACGCTAATTTTGGTTCAATCACGGGATCATTAAGATACTGTAAGACCAAAGCCTCGGCATTTTGCGACATTCTTTGCCCTGACGGCAAAGTGACAGTAATTTTTAGTTTACTAAGTTTTTCTTTCGTTGATGATGATTGTGTCGATACATCAAGACGAGTCAATGCTAAAAATAGATCCGCTTCTAATACATCAATATTTAATTTCTGATAAGTTTCTAATCGCTGACAAAGATCATCCACGGTTATTGACAAATCACTCATACTCGGTGTTGACAGTAAACAAGGGATTTTTCCTAAGTTTTTACAGACAATATAATCGCGCGCAGTTAATAAACAAGTAAAATTATCGTGATACGGGATCTCTTTGCCTTTGCGCCAATAAAATATAAAACCGAGTAACTCATCAGCTCGCAATTTTACGCCGACTAAACTCGCTTTTGCGGCTTGAGGATCGTTATAAGCGATCGTATTGGCGACAGCTAAAAACCGTTCCATCACACAATCATGGGCAGATACGTCCCTTTTTACCAATTCAGAGGCTAGCTCTGTTAATATATCGGGTGAAATAGGCGCTAACTCGAAAGGTGGTAATTGCCAAAGCGATGGCGTTGGATGCCAAAGTTGCTTTAATGCCACTGGGCTAGCTTGCGTAAAATCACCATCAAGCTGCCACTGTGTAATTATTTTTCTGGTTAAAGCAACAATCGAGTCATCGGTTTGGCTAAGTAATAAAGTAAATAAAGGCATAAACCGATCAACATTTTGGGGTATATTACGGTTGAGTGCTGTTTTTAACACCAATTTTTGCGTCGATTTTATTTTAGACGATAAACTGGCCGTCATCACTTCAACTAGTAATTCATCATCAACAAACGGAATTAAAACAGGTGCTAATCGATTAATCATCGCAGCCTCCCCCGTTGTTAGCAATGGAATTAAAGCAGATGCCCGTTGGCAAAATTCAGCATCAGTAATACCTAAACCATCAAGTGTATAAAGCCATGCTTTACGATCTACAGGGCGAGAGGCGATATCTAGGGCTAAGAAAAGAAGTTCTTTTGCTTGCTCATACTCAAGCCAACCTAATTCTACCCCTAAACTAAATAACTGAGTAAAAGATTGTGTTGCTGGTATATTTAACGCTATAGCAATATGAATGTGTTCAAAAAATCGGCGCTGACATTGCGCTAAATTTGGCGGGGTTTTATCGTAAAAATGCTTTACAATATCGTCACCCCGCATAGCAACGGCTGCGTACAAAGTCCAATTACTTATATAATTGGGATTTTCTGGAATCGCTAAATTTAATTGATCGACTAACTGAGCAACAAGATCTGTTGGTGCTGATGCTGATTGTACAAATTTCTGCGCATAATTCTCACCGCGCGCCATAATAACGGGCAATAACAAAGAGGAATGGGCATAACGCACAAGCTTTAGTGCTCGGCTGGCTGATACCCCAATCCTAATAGCATACAACACTAAATATGCTTTATTACACTTAACATAGTCTTGTAGCTCGAAAGAGTCTCCCCTACGAACATACCCATCCCATTCGCCACTTTTTAATCCAGAAAGGGCAATTTTTTGCTGTTCCTTACTGCCTAACGGCTGTTGCAAAATATTATCTGGTGTAACATTATTCCAGTTTAATGAAGTAAAAATAGCTTCTGCTTTTTCTAAGTTAGCATTCATAAATATTTTCCTTAATTTGAACCGCTAAAATATGTTTGCAAGGTCCTTTTTTAAGCTGATGATTTAAATACCATGAGCAATTACATTGCGATACCATTTCATTATTCTGTCTAACTAAACGGACTTGATAATCTTCATCATTAGAATGAACAATCCAAGTGGTTTCATCAATCTGATCAATAAATTCAACTAGCTTATAGGCCGATTTTAAACGTGGGTTATCTTTTATGACTCGATTAGGATCTTCAGGCAATTGGCGATGAAAATAGTTTTTTTGATAGGCATCAAAACCAAGTTTGCCTGAAACAGCAAGGTAAGCCAACGCACTATCGATATTCCGAGCATCTAAATGAGTTTTTGAAGATAATTGCGCTGGATCAATCTGCGAATCAAATTGCAAAATAGATTGAACAAGTTGAACATTTTGTAATTGCTGTTTTGGCACAAGCGATTCAAGTAATGCTCCTTCACCTGAATACCCCTGCCATGGCTGAGCAGTTAAGCTTAAGGTAAGCCTTGCACCATCAAGAGCGACTTCAACCATGCATGGCCCTTGTTCTCCGCTTTCCAATCGATAAAACGTTAAGCTTTTTATGTTGGTCATTAACCGCTTCAGTGCACTTAATCTATGTAAGCCAGAAATATAGACACTATTAATATCACCTTGAGACGCCAATTTAACGCCCGTATTAGATGGAACGACCCAACTTGCTTGTTGTTTGCTTGTTACTGCTGGTAATCTTGCAATAAAAGTTTGCGCATGAATTCCCGCTACAGTAAAAACAGCCGCCATTTTAGTATGAATTTCAGTAAGATTGCCAAGTGCTCGAATCCACCTATCGGGCATTTCAACTGGGCGCTCAACAACAGTTTTTATACTGATCACATCGTGATCTTGTTGTTGGATATGGCGCGTTGCTAAGCCTTGCTCACCAATATTGAGGTGAAGTTTATCCTTACTATTAACCTGATTAAGTGCTTGCCTTAAACCAAGGCCAATATCGACATTGGTTGTACCGCGTAATATTTGCCCATCGAAGCCTTGTTGTAATAAATCCAAACGAGCATAAACACTATTACAGGCAGAAAAAACCTCAGCTCTTAATTGATCCCCCTGAGCAGATAAAATAGGATCTCGCAAAGCCACTGGTACGGGTTTAAAATATCGGGTCGCAGTAATATCTGCTAATACAAGTAAACATCTAGCAAGAATTTGTGGATAAAGTGCGTAACCAGTAAAAAATTGAGGGTTATCAATAATCCCATTAGGTGTTAAGGCTGATGATAATGCTAAAGCTAAAGCCCCATTTGTTAACGTTGATTGCTGAGAAAACTTCAATATAAATCATCCTACATATGAACATAGACAAACTATCTGACGCAACGAGTATAAAATAAGCTTAATATATCGTCTATATTTGATTATTTCAGTGATTTTGATAAAAAACATGATTGTTTTTTCTGTTTAATCTATACAATTTCAGCAATGGCAACATCCGCATTGACATAGTTACCTTCTTTGATTATTTGTTTTAAAACACCATGTCGATGTGCTATAACTTGCACTTCCATTTTCATGGCTTCCATAATAGCAATCACATCCCCTGCATTTACCCTTTGATTATCGTTTATCGCCCATTTAAAAAGGCTACCTGAGACAGGCGATGGGACAATTAACTCAGAAAGCGCCGCTTTGCCACAAGAAGGTGTAGCCAAATTAACATCTGTTTGCAAAGATAATCCAGCTAATAATTGTGCAGGTAAACCAAGTTTACAACGCTTACCATCAATTTCAATAAAAGTATGTGTAAGTATTTCTTCTTTTTGTGGTACTTGCCTTTTTGCTGACGCTATCGCGGTATCAAATTCAGTTTCGATCCAACGTGTATGCACGTTAAAATCATCACAAAAATCAGGGTGCTCAATGACCGCACGATCAAATGGTAATACACACGCAACGCCCTCAATTGAAAATTCCGCTAATGCACGCCGAGCTCTTGCTATAGCTTGCTGTCGGTTATTTCCAACAATAATAAGTTTTGCAATAAGTGAATCAAACATTGCAGGAATGGACGATCCCGCAACTACGCCACTGTCTAAGCGTACACCAGGACCTGTTGGCGCATCAAAACGCGTAATCGTTCCAGCTACGGGTAAAAAACCATTTGCCGCATCTTCAGCATTAATACGAAATTCAATAGCATGACCTTGTGGTTTAGGCGTTTGAGCAATACTAAGTGGCAAGCCTTGCGCAATGCGTAGCTGTTCAATAACAAGATCAACACCGGTTGTTTCTTCTGTAACAGGGTGTTCAACTTGCAACCGAGTGTTGACTTCAAGAAAAGATAATTTGCCATCTTGGCTAAGTAAAAATTCAACTGTACCAACACCTACATAGTTTGCTTTGGTACAAATAGCAATCGAAGCTTGAATAATTTGTTGTTCTACATGCTCGGAGATAAAAGGTGCGGGTGATTCTTCAATTAATTTTTGATTGCGACGTTGCAATGAACAATCACGTGTTCCAACAACTACGACATTTCCTAACTTATCAGCAATAATTTGTGCTTCAATATGCCGAGGGTTATGTAAAAATTGTTCTAAAAAGCATTCTCCACGCCCAAATGCCGCTGTCGCTTCACGTACAGCGGAATGGTAAAGCTCTTCAACCTCGTCCTTGTGCCAAGCAACTTTTAAGCCTCTACCCCCCCCGCCAAAAGCAGCTTTAATCGCAATCGGTAAACCATGAGTATGAGCAAACTCAACCACTTCTTTAACATCTTGTACTGGCGCTTTTGTTCCAACCACTAAAGGAGCGCCAACTTGCAAAGCAAGCTGTCTGGCTTTCACTTTATCGCCCAGTATGTCAATCGTTTCTGGATTAGGACCAACCCATATTAAACCAGCTTCTTGTACTGATTTAGCAAATTCAACACGCTCTGATAAAAAACCATAACCAGGATGTACCATTGTGGCACCTGCTTTTTTTGCTATCGTAATGATTTTAGCAATATCAAGATAAGTTTCACTTGGTAGATTACCTAACAACCCATAAGCCTCATCAGCCATTTGCGCATGAAGTGCATCAATATCTGCATCGGCATAAACTGCGATAGACAAAAAACCCATATCACGACACGCTCGTATAATACGTACGGCAATCTCACCTCGGTTAGCAATCAATACTTTATGAGTTATTTTTTGACTACTTTCAGACATGATCAACATCACTCCCTTCAAATTCTTTAAATATCCCGATAGGATTAAATTTTATTCTAGCATTAACTGGAATTTGACCGGCTAAATCTAAATGATAATTACACACAGCGCCAATAACAGGATATCCCCCAGTTAATGGGTGATCATTTAAAAATAGCACGGGTTGCCCATTAGCAGGAATTTGTATTGCACCAACACAAGTTCCTTCGCTTGGTAATTCTTGTTGCTTGTCACGACTTAAAGCTATGTCACCAGATAAGCGTAAACCAATGCGATTAGAGGCTGGTGTAACCTGCCATAGTTGCGAAGAAAGTAATTCTACGGCTTGCTTAGTAAACCAGTCAGTGCGCGGCCCAAGCACAATATCTAATACAATAACATCATCACAAGTAGGATAGCGCATAGCGGGGGTTTCCATTAATGACACCGCATTTAAGTTTTGATTGTGCTTAATAGCTAGCGTTTGACCAACATTAAGCGGTGATGGCCCAACTTGCGCAAGAGTATCATAAGAACAACTTGTTAAAATAGGCGATAGCTGAAAACCACCGCGTACAGCAAAATAACTACGTACACCACATTTTGCGCTGCCTAAGCTAATAATATCACCGGTTTCCAATTGGATCGGTTGATACATTGCAGCATGATACATTTCACCCGCTGATGTTGTAATACTTATTTCACATTCAGCCCCTGTGACGGCAACTAACATACTACGATTTATCTGTGCTTTAAACCCACCTTGCGTAATTTCTAATACTGCTTCATTAATTGGATTTCCTAAAATACGATTGCTACTGTGCAGAGCTCCCTTATCCATGGCGCCAGACTCAGAAATACCTAACGCTGCCTGACCAATTCTACCCTTATCTTGTATGAGTGTTTGTAATCCCGTTGCTAATATTTTAATATCTTGTTGTTGGCTAATGCTTTTATTGGCTTTTTTAGCAGCCGGTAAATAATATTTTTTAGATGACTTACTAGCATCAATGAAATTAACGCGGTTACCCGGCTTCAATAACGCAGGTTGATCACGGTTTAAGTCCCACACTGCTGTATCAGTTGTTCCAATAAGTTGCCAACCACCAGGGCTTGCTTGGGGATAAACACTGCTAAATTCACCCGCTAATGCAACAGAGCCAGCAGGAATACGAACTCTTGGTGATTGACGGCGTGGCACGTTAAGTTCAGCATTTTTAGCTACCATATAAGCAAAGCCTGGAGCAAAACCACAAAAAGCCACTTGATATTCATTATTGGTATGTCTGGCAATGACTTCACTAACGGTTATCCCTAGATATTCAGCCACTTGGGATAAATCCTCGCCATTATACCTAACTGGTATTATGATCAATTCGCCAGATTGCATTACATGTTCTGCAATATCCAATTGAGCAATATGCTTAGCAAGCGTATTAGCATCAGTCACAATGGGGTTATAACGAATTAATATCGTGCGTGCAGCGGGGATTATTTCTTCTATATTCCAATGTGGAATAACATGTTGAAGTGCATCAGTCAACGCCATTGTTTGTTCAAGGCTTTTGAGTTCAACAATAAGCGCATCAAGATTAACAGGTAAAAATCTCATTAAGCACCTCTATACATAGATCAAGTCCTAATTACCAAATATATAAATTTTATTTTGTTATATCATGTTAAAAGATACATTTATAGCCAACTTAAGCAGCAACCTTCTTGGCAAATGGGGTTATTATGATGCCATTTTGTTGTAATTTCTCCCGTACTTTTTGTGCCATAGCTAAGGCTCTAGCACTATCGCCATGCACACAAATTGATTCAGCATTAATATCCACAAACTGCCCTTCTACAGAGATAACTCCCCCATCATTAACAAGCTGTAGCATACGCTCAGCTACTAAATCAGGATCGTGTAATACAGCACCAGCTTCTTTGCGAGAAACTAATGTTCCATCAGCACAGTACGCTCTATCAGCAAAAGCTTCAGCAACTACACACAAACCACTTTCTTTAGCCCATCCAATGAGTGGTGATCCAGCAAGAGCAACCAAAATCAACGAAGGGTCCATAAGGCAAATCGCATTAATTACCGCCATTGCCTGACGTTTATCATGTGCTATAGTATTATATAATGCGCCGTGTGGTTTCACATACCGAACGTTGGTACCAATCGATTTTGCTAATCCTTTAAGTGCACCAATTTGATAAATTACATCAGCGCTTAGCTCATCGGTGGCAATGTCCATATTACGGCGACCAAAACCAACTAAGTCAGGATAACCGACATGGGCTCCCACCGTCACATTATTCGCCTTAGCGGCTTTTAAGGTTTTTAAAATACCCTCTGGCGAACCAGCATGAAACCCACAAGCAATATTAGCACTACTAACAACATTTAGTATTGCCTCGTCATTGCCCATTTTCCATTGTCCAAAACTTTCGCCAAGATCACTATTTAAATCAATAAATTTAGTTATTGTCATATTGTCCTTCTATTTTAAATAGTTAAAGATAGTGGCTACAGACATCGCCCCCATATACCAAGTAATGGCACAGACAATCAGACCTGACCACAATAACCATCTAGGATAATGATAGCCTGACATAAGATCGGCACGCTTCCAACCAATATAAATAAAGATAGTTAAACCAATTGGCAATACTAGACCATTAAAACCACCGGCAAAAACCAATAATGATACAGGTGCGGTTCCCATTGCTAAATAAATAGCCAGAGAAGCCATAATAAAAATAGTGGTTGCAAATTGGCGTTGCTTTTCAGTAATAGAACGCCTAAAAGGAGTAATAAAAGTCATTGAGGTATAAGCAGCACCAATAATACTAGTTATTGCAGCAGCCCATAAAATTAATCCAAAAATCCGTAATCCTAATTCACCCAAAGCTGCCTGAAAGGCTTGCGATGCAGGATTGGCAGCATAACTTGAAATATCAATAGTGACACCACTTGCTACCACGCCTAAAATGGCTAAAAATAAGATATAACGCATCAAACCCACAACTATAATTCCTTTTGTTGCTGCGCCTGAAACATATTTAATATGCTGAGCGCCAACCATCCCTTTATCAAGTAAACGGTGAGCTCCAGCATAAGAGATATAACCACCAACCGTACCACCAACAATGGTCGTAATTGAGGCAAAATCAATATTGCTTGGAAAAACGGTTTCTTTTAAAGCTTGTCCAATTGGTGGATGTGATGCAAATACCACAAATAAGGTCAAAATAATCATCAACAAACCAAAACCAATCATTAAGCGATCAATAAAATTGCTGGCTTTGCGTGATGAAAATATATAAACCGCTACTAATGCGCTGATTGCACCACCCCACTTAGGATCAAGCCCAACAAGTGCATTTAAACCTAAGCCTGCACCCGCTATATTACCAATATTAAACACCAACCCACCAAATATGATCAGTACTGCGAGTACATAACCACTGAATGGAATAGTCACATTAGCAATATCCGAAGAGTTCATTTTAGTTAATGCAACAATTCGCCAAATATTTTGTTGAACAACAAAGTCGATAATAATAGAGGCTAAAATACCAAAACCAAAAGCAGTGCCAAGGGTAACTGTAAAAGTCGCTGTTTGAGTAATAAAACCTGGGCCAATTGCTGAAGTTGCCATTAAAAAAATAGCACTGATTAACGAAGCTCGCCGATTTTTAACAAAAGCAACGGCGCTACTGCTATGATCTTGATCTTTCATGTGCTTATCTCCTTTTAATTTGTTTTTTTTAATTATCGACACGGCCACCCTATTTACGAATTTTTACTACTTTTGTAAGTAATGCAAACATTATGCCATAGGCTAACAACATCTATTAATAACAAGAATGGTTCCTATAATTACTGTTTTCGAGTAAAAAAACTAATTAAAAATAATTATAATTACCTACCACCAAGGAATGATAAGCGAATAATTAACACACAATAACGCTAATTTGCACCAAAATGAACATTAATAACTTAATTTAGTGCATCTTGCGTTAGTAAAAGTTAGTAAAATTTTCTATCTTGGTATGTGATACCCAACTTTTATTAGTTTTATTCATTATTGATAAAATCCTTAATCAGATAATTCTCCATATAACTTTAAGTTATAACCATGTGAATATTTGCTATTTATTCATTTGATTCTTTATTGATAGACTTTAAACGTAGATAAAAACCTTTATAGTGGAGAATCAAGATGAAATTATTAACCAAATTACTTACGACTATTACCTTAATAAGCACACTATTAGGTACCAGTTCTGCCTACGCAGATCGGCTTGATGATATTGAAAAACGAGGCGAAATCAAAATAGCGGTATTTGATAGTAACCCGCCGTTTGGGTACATTGATGAAAAGACCAATAAAATTACAGGACTTGATGTTGATTATGCTAACGAGATAGCCAAAGGGTTAAACGTTAACGTTAAGCTAATCCCAACTAATCCCGCTAATAGAATTCCGTTATTGACATCAAAAAAAGCTGATTTAATTGTCGCTAATTTTACCATTACTGATGAAAGAACAAAAACAGTTGATTTTAGTCTGCCTTATTTTGCGACTGGTCAAAAATTTGTAGCAAAAAAGGGGGTATTAAAATCAGCTGACGATTTGAAAAATCTTCGTATTGGTGCTGATAAAGGTACAGTTATGGAAATTACATTACGTGAAAAATATCCAACGGCTAAGGTGATTTCTTATGATGATACGCCATTTGCATTTGCAGCATTACGTAATGGTGTTGTGCAGGCAATCACTCAAGATGATGCAAAATTAATTGGCTTATTAGCCAATTTACCTGAAGAGCAACGAGCAGCATTTGAAATTTCACCATTTAGTATTACTGAAGAATATCAAGCTGTTGGTATACCAAAAGGGGAAACTCGTTTAAAAGATAAAGTAAATCAAATTTTGTTAACGCTTGAAAAAAATGGCGAAGCATTAACAATTCATAACCGTTGGTTTGGACCTGAAACAACATCGGCTATGCCTCGTGGTGATTTTAAAATAGGTAAAGGTCAGTAGTTATGTACGAGCAATTACTTGAACCACGTTATTTGTGGTGGTTATGGGATGGTTTTTTAGTTACGTTGGCTATTTCATTGCTTACCATTATTTTTTCAACATTACTGGGTTTTTTACTAGTTATTGCTCAACAAAGTCGAATTAAAATCATTCAAATAATCGTAATGGGGTATAGCGCAATTTTTCGTTATTCTCCGTTACTACCTCAACTCTTTTTTTGGTATTTTGGGGTAGGTAGTTTATTGCCAGTCGAATTTAAATTATGGTTATTTGAAGAACCACAAATTCAATTGTTCTTTTTTTCAGTGAAAATGCCATCATTTGAATTCATCATAGGCTCAATTAGTTTAACTTGTTATTCCTGCGCTTTTATTGCCGAAGAGTTTAGAGCAGGTATTGCTGGAGTTAGAGGAGCGCAAGAGCAAGCCGCATTAGCATTGGGTTTAAGTTGGTGGCAAAGTATGCGCTTTATTATTTTACCACAAAGTTTTCGCATTGCTTTTCCACCTTTAATTGGTCAGTACATGAATATTATTAAAAATTCATCGTTAACTATGGCTATTGGTGTGTTAGAACTTTCTTATGCCTCACGCCAAATCGAAACTGAATCATTAAAAACCTTTCAAGATTTTGCCATTGCAACTTTACTTTATATTATAACAATAGTAATAGTTGGAACTTTAGGCAATATTTATCAAACAAAACAATTGCAAACAGGTAAGGTGTGATTATTTATGGGCTTTAAAGGATTTGAAGTTATTTGGCATAATTTAGGTTACTTAATGTGGGGAAATTTCCCTGGAGGTATTTTCTTAACATTACTAATAAGTATTATCGCTATCTTGTTTTCAACAATTTTAGGTATTTTGGCAGGGGTAGGATTAACGGTTTTAAAAGGGATTTTACACAATTTATTAATTAGTGTGCTTAGTTTTTTTAGAGCTATTCCGGTTATTATGCTTATATTTTGGAGTTACTTTCTGTTACCTATGGTGCTTCATGTTGATATACCAGCAATTGCAACCGTGATATTTGCTCTATCTTTAATAGGTGCTGCATACATTGGTCATTCCGTTCATGCCGGCATGATTGCGGTGGCTAAAGAGCAATGGCAAGCAGCGTTTTCATTAGGTTTAACTAAACAACAGGTGATTATATTACCTCAAGCCGTTAAAATGATGTTACCGTCTTTTGTTAACCAATGGGTATCGCTTATTAAAGATACTTCTTTGGCTTATATTGTCGGGGTGGCTGAATTTACTTTTGTTGCAACACAAATTAATAATCGTAGTATGGTCTATCCAACCGAAATCTTTTTATTTGTCATTGTAGTTTATTTTATTATTTGTGCCACACTTGATCTTGCGGCTTCGATTTTACCAAAATACTTATTATGCTTTTTTAAATAATACATTATCTATTTTCTATCCTTATTTCTTAATTGTTTTTTTATTTTAAGGTTGCCTTAAGGTTTTTGCGTTAAATTATTACTAGGTTAAATAGATCTAGAAAACGGTTTATTTGCATAATTTACAAGCAACCTTTTATTTTTGATTAACAAGTCAAAATATAAATCCCACTTATTTTTATGTGACATGTTTTGGATATTCAATTGTCATTAGGGGTTATTGTTGGATTTATTGTGAGCCTCATATCCGCATGTTTAATTAAAAGCTTGGGATAAATATTCATAAATTTCTTAATCGATTGTCGCTTTATTGGACTAAATAAACAGATTTAGCAATGTAAAGCCCAATATAAAATAAATTATTGCGCATGTTCAATAATGCTAAAATCGGTATTAAGGTAATGAACAATGAAGATATTAATTATTGAAGATGATAGTTTGTTACAAAAAGGACTATACGACGGTATAACTTCAAACGGTTATGTCTGTGAAGTTGCACAAAATGGTAATCAAGCTGAACAATATATCCAATTTGGACAATTTAGCTTAATCATTTTGGATTTAGGGCTACCTGATTGTGATGGACTTGAATTGCTAATGCATTGGCGAAAAAATGGTATTACAACACCAGTTTTGATTTTGACGGCACGAGATACAAGACTACTAACACGTAATTTAGTTGAAAATAGTTATCAATACAGCCCCAATGAGACTAAAATCTTGGTAAGTTGCAATAAGGATAAAAAAGACATCCTTATCACTGTACAAGACCAAGGTAACGGCATTGATGAATCTAAAAGCGAAAAGCTAACCCAAACCTTTTTTCGTATGGCTCGCAAACATAATGGTATAGGGCTTGGTTTAAGTATTGTTAATCGTATTGCTAAATTACATCAAAGCCTATTTACCTTAAAAAATAGAACAGATAATGCAAAAGGTGCTATTGCAGAATTCAGGATGACTGCTTCACTTCATCAACTAAACGAGTAATTAATCGATTATTGCTATTCTCTTTAACAATTGAGTTTAAAAAACGTTGCCAAGTTCGTTCAATTTTCGCTTTAGCAAAAAAAGAAATGTAATTAGCAATAGGGATAAGCGTCGAATTACCAATATTATCAATAATAATCAAACGACTTTTATCAGCACTTAAGTGCTGAAACAAGATATTCTTGCTTTTTATTGTCATAGTAATAATACGGTTTTTTAATAAAGCCGATTTTAAATTTTTTAATGAAATCACTAAATCAGCATAATATTGTTGTGTTAATTTTTCATCAGAAAGGTATTTCTCAAGTGATGTCGCTGTTTTTCCATCATAATCACGGATAAGTTCAAAAACATGACCTTGACCATAATTGGTTAACACCGAGCCATAATATTTAGCTAACGCTTCAAATGAAATATTGCGCCTGATCAGATGTTTATAATAGGCAATTTCGCGGTTAGTTTCCTCTTCGGCACCATCATTATAATTTACTTTAATACACTTATTAAGATCACTAGGATGATGATAACATTTACGATGCAATCCTTTGTTAATATAATCTTTTTCTGAAAGTTGAATAGTTTTGTTCATTTGTATAAATATTGTGTTATTTAATGTTGATTTTAAGTTTATCAGTAAGGCTTCTTTCTCGCCATGATTTTTTATTTTTACTCTAGCGCTTTTATATTATTTCTGTATAATATTGCCACCCACGTTACGACAACGTTTTTCCCAATGTTGTTTTAGGTTGTGAGCATTAATATAACCACTCGAAGGGGTGTGTTGATTAATAGTAACAATCAAAAAGTGTAAATAAATCAACTGATTTATTAACGTGAGATTAATTAAAAATTGGATAATTACGAATGAGTACTTTTTCAGCTAAACCAGAAACAGTTAAACGCGACTGGTACGTTGTTGATGCAGCAGGTAAAACGTTAGGTCGTTTAGCTACTGAAATCGCAAGCCGTTTGCGTGGTAAACACAAAGCAGAATACACACCACATGTTGATACAGGTGATTATATTATCGTTATCAATGCAGAAAAAGTTGCTGTAACAGGCAAAAAACGCACTGATAAGATCTATTATCGTCACACGGGTTACATCGGTGGGCTAAAAGAAGCGACTTTTAAAGAAATGATTGAACGTCATCCTGAACAAGTCATCGAGATTGCTGTAAAAGGCATGTTACCGAAAGGTCCTCTTGGTCGTGCAATGTACCGTAAACTAAAAGTTTATGCTGGTAATGAGCACAATCATGCGGCACAACAACCGCAAGTATTAGATATTTAAGGGGATAGAAGATGGCTGATAATCAATATTACGGTACAGGTCGCCGCAAAAGTTCTGCTGCTCGTGTATTTATCAAACCAGGTAGTGGTAACATCGTTATTAACAAACGTTCATTAGAGCAATACTTTGGTCGTGACACAGCTCGTATGGTTGTTATGCAACCGTTAGAGTTAGTTGAAATGACTGACAAACTTGATCTTTACATCACTGTTAAAGGTGGTGGTATATCAGGTCAAGCTGGTGCAATTCGTCACGGTATTACTCGTGCATTAATGGAGTATGACGAAACTTTACGCTCAGCGTTACGTCAAGCAGGTTTTGTTACTCGTGATGCTCGTCAAGTTGAACGTAAAAAAGTGGGTCTACGCAAAGCGCGTCGTCGTCCACAATTCAGCAAGCGTTAATACAACTTTACAAAAGTTCTCAAAACCCGGCCAAGGCTGGGTTTTTTTTCGTAAATACATCCACATAACTAAAAACACTATTTTCATTGGAATTAGCTTATATAGTAAAAAGCATTTTCTATTAAAACGTATATACCACCTGATATCTTATTGCCATAAAACAGTTTCTTAAAATAAAGATAACAATAAAATTCATTTTTTTAACAAATTTGTTATTCAATTTGTTAGAATAGTAATCAATGAAGCTTATTTTAATTTTTCATATTTGGAGTGAATATGGTTGTTGCTGTTAATAAACGTTCTGTGATGACATTATTTTGTGATACAACAGATATTTACGGGCATCAGATTCGTTTTGTGCTGGCAGAAAAAGGGGTAACTGCGGAAATTGAGTTTGTAACGGCAGATAATTTACCTCAAGAATTATTGGATCTTAATCCATATGGTTCAATCCCAACATTAATTGATCGCGATCTAACGTTATATGAACCACATATAGCATTAGAATATCTTGATGAACGTTTTCCCCACCCACCATTAATGCCTGTTTATCCTATTGTTCGTGCTAACTCTCGATTAACAATGTATCGCATCAAAAAAGAGTGGTATAGTGCTTATGAAACTATTGTTAATGATCCTAGTAGTAATGAAGCACAGCTTGCACGTAAAAATTTACTTGATGATCTTGTTTCTATTTCGGTCATATTTAAAGAAAAGCCTTATTTTATGAGTGATGATTTTACGTTAAGTGATTGCTATTTTGCTCCATTATTATGGCGTTTACCTATGCTTGGTATTGAGTTACCTAAAGTTGCTGAAAAAAATTATTTGGCATATATGGCACGAATTTTTGAACGACCAGCTTTCATTAATTCATTAACAGAAGACGAAAAAAAGATAAGATCATAATAATAATTTTATCTGACTTATAATAATCGTAGACAAGGTGGCTTTTTATGGAACTTGAGCAAATGACTCCTCGCCGGCCTTATTTATTTAGGGCTTTTTATGACTGGATTCTAGATAATGAATTAACACCTTATATTGTGGTTAATACTTCGAAATATGGTGTGATAGTTCCTCAAGAGTTCATTCAAAATAATCAAATTGTATTAAATATTGCTCCTCATTCTGTAGGTCAATATTGTGCAACGAACGAACAAGTAGAATTTAATGCTCGTTTTTCGGGTGTCCCTCAACACATTGTTGTACCGATGGCGGCAATTGAAGCAATTTATGCGCGTGAAAATGGCATTGGTATGGGATTTGAAGATGAACCGCAATATCATCAAGACCAATGCGAAACTCCACCTCAACAACCGAAACCAAAAACTAATCCATTTCGTGTTGTAAAATAGCTATTTTATTTGTTATTACGCCCATGCACATATTAGTAAATGGGCGACATAATATTAATTAGTGTAAAAATATCACTACATTTAACTAAATTGATTCTACTACTTTTTGGCTGTACTATTTTAGGGGGTAGTTACAAGAGCTTAATCTTAGCGTAAAGAATATACAGAGCTAAATAAATGCCCCCCCAAAAAAGCTATCCATCAAAGTGTAATTATTCGGGGGGGAGAACAATAAGTAATTATTAGAATACTGTTTTAAATAGTGTAATTGACGTTAAAAAATAACTTCCGCTAATTGCTAGACCATAAGGTAATGTGACTCCTGCTTTTGGTTTTTTAATATATTTATATATTATTGCTATAATTGCAATCGGCAGCCCAAGTAATGTAATTAGCACTAAAAAACCCCAAACATCATTCGGTGGAATAGATATCAAGAGTGCTGTAATTAATTTTATATCTCCTGCTCCAACTAATCGGCAATAAAACATAAATAGGCCACAAATCAAAAATATTCCTGATGCTTTATAATTTAGTTGGCCTGCACCAAAAATAAAATTCAAAATAGCGAGGATGAATATTATACAAACAATATAATTTGATATTATTCTGCGTGTTAAATCAGTATAACACGCAACTAATAAACATCCCCAAATTGTTAAAATAATAACATCATTAATTAATAGTTGATTCATCATTATTACTGCACTTGCCCTGGGATATAATCATTACCATAAACTCTTTTCATCTCATCAGTAAGAAATTCCATTTCCAATCCTGGCCAATCTCGTCTTCTATTACTACGAGGACTAAATTTTTTACCCGAACCGTATCCAACACCAAATGCTTGTCCTTTTTCATTCCAATAAAAAAAGTGTTGATGACCAACATCTATTTTGGTCAAAGGACCATGAATATTATCTCTAATTACCGGATTTGCTCCATACAATATATTTTTATAAAGTCCGAGTTTATGTCCCCATGTCACTAATTTATTATTATTAGTGATAGCAACACAACCACGAAAACGGCAAAAAAGTGAGCGAACATGTTCTGTAACCAACGTTGGGACAGGATGTGTAGAGCCTCTAACTGCTCTTCTTTCATTTTCCTCATCTAACTCTTCTGGTGTTAACTCGTGATTATAGTCAGCACGGTCATCTTCTATTTCATCATTATTTTCATCCAAATCATCACTGTCTCCTTCATCATTCTCTTCGTCTGTTACTTCATCTTCTTCATATGGACCTTGAATACCTAAGCGGCTAGATTTTCCCATGCCATAAACTCTACCATTATCAAGTAAAATCATAGTATAAGCACTTCCACCACCAATATACAAAATCTGTTTACCACTAGAAAAATGAGATATCGCTCTCAGGTTCTGTGTAATAACTTTAGGTTTAGCTTGAAATCTCTCTCTACCTACCAGCCTTTCACCAAAAGCACCTCGATCTCCGTCTCCCCAAGCAAATACCTCCCCGTCTTCACTAATGGCATAACCACTATCATAGCCAGCGCCAATTTTTACTATCTTTTTACCATCAAAGTCAGTAATTTTTGTAAGTGTAACTTTAGAAGAACGAGTACCCGTTCCAGCTTGACCATGAGCATTCCTTCCCCAAGAATATACATCCCCACTTCTTGTCAAAGCGAAAGAATTATATCTCCCACATGCAATTTCAATAACATCTTGATCCTTCAAAACAGGAACAGGTTGATTGACATATGTGTCATCTCTCCGCCCTTCCCTTTGTTGACCGCCTGTAGCTTCATGGTGTAAGTTTCTACCCCACCCCCAAACATCACCACGATCATCAAGAGCAATAATATGATATTTACCCGCAGCCACTTGAGTAATAGATAGTCCAGCTCGAACAAAAGTATGAACCCTAGCGGGCGGGCGGTCACGACGAACATGAGTAACCCCATTACCTTGTTGTCCTGTATATCTGTAGCCCCAAATCCAAAGATCGCCATTTTCTATAGTTAGACCCGTTTTCCTTAAACCAGTTTTTGCAATTGGATCCGCTTCTGACGTATTCAGAAAAACTAATGCATCTGTACGTTTATCTCCTGATTGTCCATTATCCGCTAACAATGGGAAACATATGCAGGTCATAAATAACATAATGATTTTTGTAATTCTCATTTTTGGCAACTCCTATTCATCATTATTTTGCTTACTCACTTTTATTAATAAAGTTACCTGTCTCTACCTCAATAATTCTATTTATTGCATCAAATAATGACTGGTAGTCTCGAGCTTCAAATAGATAATCTTTATTATTTTTCATGCACTTAGTAAACCACTTGCCGTACATAGCCTCATATTCTGCATCAGTTGTCAAGTTACTAGCGTTAGGATCTAGTTTTATATAATAAATAGCGGCTGTGTTAGCAGGCTTTTTAATATAACCTCTATTATAGTTTTCCTTAGATGTTAAACCGTCTGTTATACTCTGGCAAACATTACCATCTAAAAAATCGTCTCTAAGTTTATCCGCACCTTTGTCATCTTTGCCATCAGTAATAATAATCATAATTTTATTATTAGAGCTTTCTTTAGTCATCACAGGGACAGTTCTCAGTAAAGCAGTCATAGTATCCGTTCCACCACCAGGCTGCCAAGTTACATTATTATCACTAATAAATTCTCGAAGCTCTCTATTGTGAGCTTTATGATCTTCATTATCATCACTTAAAGGGACTAAATGAGGTAATGCTTTAAAATTTCTAACATGGTTTGCTGCTTCAGCAAACCTTTCCGAATCTGACATATTAATCATTTCTTTACTCATGACACCATTACTGTATAAAGGCGATTGACACATCCCTTGAAATGGAGAAAAACTAGTCATGGTAGGCGATATAATACGGTTAAACGTTATTATATTCTGATTCATTCTAGTAAATAATGACTCGATAGTTCCATCGACATCAACTGTCTTAGTGTTGGCAAATGAACCGTGCACATCATCATAGTCACCAGAAAACATATAATCATATAATTGAACTATTTTAGCGTATTGTCTCTCAACTTTTCTTCTGTTTCGAAGGGATAATGGGTAGTCATCAGGGGCTTTCTTATTGCAAGCATATCGAGAAGATCCCATATTAACCTGTTCAATATTATGCCTATATTCACAAAGGTTTCTATCTACTAAATCACTATCACTATGAGCACCTACCGCAGGACCGATGATTTTTGAATAATAAAGATAATAATAATAATCCAGATAGTAATATACTGTATTTTTGTTAAATCTATTGAAATAGTTATAGGTTAAATAATCATCAATTAGATTTACTTTTTTCAACTTACTCCATTTTGGATATGCGATATTTTTATTTGCCCAGAAATTATAGTCAATTGAATCGTAAGGCGCCTGCATTTTGTACATAACCGAGCACGAGTAACCTTCACCATCAGCTGGATTGTTAACGTTTGTTAAAACAGGGACTCCAATATCATAAGGAACCAAAGCAAAATTATATATGGGATACTCTTCAAATCTGCTAATAGCGTCTCCTATTGCCTTTCTCATATAATTAAGGCGCCGTGTATCATTATTTCTAACAACTGAAGTATAATCATTACATTGTGTATTACTGTACTCACATGTTGCTGAACCTGAAAAATCACTAATAAACGCAATAGCAACTGTATCACCAACATCATATTTTTGAGTATTGCCATAGCTTTCCGTTTTATTACTTACAGAAATCGCTTCACTTTCCCTATTGGCAGTGTAATCGTTACGAGTAATTAAAGAATTAAAAATTTGATTATAGGCAATATCATATTCTTTTTTATCTGCTTTATATTCTATTTTTATATTAGCACCATCTAATTTATCACTACTAATTTTTTGATGAACAAAATAATTAATATAATTCAATGCCATTTGCTGATTTTGTTCAAGTGCTGTCTCATCAGTATTTTTATTATTTATAGCAATAACGGCTAACGAAGCCTCATTAGCTGCTTCTGACAATCTAGCCCGATTACGCATAGTTTCGGTATGATCAATTGAAACCAACATGCAAGTAAACATAGCTGGGAGCATAATTGCAAAACTTATAATAACGTTTCCAGCAGTACACTTAAAAAAATTGTTCTTTTTATAATTGTTCTGTTTTAATTTGTTATTACTCATATATCCTCTCACACTTTTAAAAGAGCATTGATTAGCGATGATAAATAGGGCAAGCCGTGCCATTATTTTCCGCAATGTTATTGCAACGAGATAATAGTGCAATATTACTACACAAATTTGGGAAAGTATCTGTTGTCTCTCTATTGGAATTCATCCATTTCAAATAAAGGCTCTCTTCATTAACAATGCACATGCTAATTCGATATAAAGGAATCCAACGCCCAGTCAATCCCGTCGCCGTATCAATTGTTCTTTTAACATAGGGTATAAGTTTTAAATAATCGTTGGTTCTTGGTCTTTCAATTATGTTAGGTAGTGAATTAAAATAGCTAATAGCGCTATCACAAGCTCCTGCAGAACATGATTCTGAACTTAGGGTGGCTAATTTAGCTCGGCTAAAGTCTTGCGGATGCCTAGGATCTTGTAAAATAAATAAAGCATCGACTCTTATCGCAACGTCACGATCTAATAATGAACTAGCCAATTGACGCAATTCTTGCACTTGGCTCTCGTCAAATAACTCATGAGACTTGTAGCAAGATTTAAGATCCCTGATGCATGTTAAATAATTATTAGAACTATTTGTATTACCCATTATCGGATAAATAGCCGACCTTTCACGAAAAATTGATGCTACTGTATAATTTGCCCGTTCAAGTTTATTTTGTAGCATGATAGTACTATATACATCATAAATAATAAACACTAATAGTGAAAATAAACAGAAACATGCCGCAAACTCAATTGAGACAACGCCTTTTTTATTGCGAAAAAAATTATTCAAATATTTCATTGCTAGTTTATCCCTTTAATTTTCATAAAACTCACGATAAACAACAGTCTTTTTTGTTAAAGAAGAGTCCAAAATACTTGAAAACATGTCGGAAAACATAGCTCGATAATCGTATTGTAAATTAAATGATATTAAATGACTATCATTACTAAGCGTGCTTTGACAAGAATTAGTTATTAAATCTTGTATTGTATTACAAAACGTTAATGTTATATGAAAATCATCCGGATTAGTTATATAAGGCCACAATGGAACTTGAGAGGTAATTAGATCATTCATTTTTTGGGAATAATTTATATTTTTAGAAATTGCTACTTCTCTTGGTATTTCGGTAGATATTAAATCCAAAGCAGAACCAATAATCATAATTCTGCTTAACTCAAGCATAAATACAAATAGAACGATTAAAAAAGAGAAAACAATTGCAAATTCAATCGAAACACTCGCTTTCTTTTGACAAAAAAATAATCTCCAACATTTCAACATAATTTTCTCTGCCCTATTCCACATTAAAAATTAATCTTTTTTTCTTTTTAATATCGTAAAAGACTTTTTAGACTTACCGTTTTGAATGCTCTTATTCCCAATAATAGCTGAAGAGATTTCTTTTACTTCACTACTATTAGCAGCCTTTTTAAAGTTACTTACCTTTGATATAAATTTACGTTTAAAATCAATATTTCGATCTAAAAATTCTTCAATATCGTCGTCACGTAAAGCATTTTTTTTATCGTAAACAGTGTTATCATTTAAACAAACCAGAAAACGTTTATTCAAAAATTCTGTTTTTTGAGCAGTGCTACGTGAAATTTCCTCTAATATTTTTTTAGCTACTTTAATTGAATAAGGATCTCGATTTATCACAATAAATATAATATTAGAAATAGTAATAATATCATCAAGGTGCTTAAATGAAGATGATAATCCCATATTTTGATCAATAAATGTAATATTAAATTGCCCTGAATTAAGTTCATCATATTTCCAAGCACTAGCACTATTTTCTACTTTTACTTGTAAAGCACTCTCAATATTAGTCAATGAACCATCTTGAGATATTGGCATTTCAAATAAAAAATCAGCATTAGGACTTGTTGTTGCTCCTTGAATATAGAGTAGAGGATAATTCGTTAATTTACTAATATTTTTTAGTACATGAACCGCTAATGACGATGTACCAATTCCGCCTTTACAGCCTAGAAATGTAACAACACTACCGACTCTTTTACTTGAACCTGGTGGGGTTAAGCTTCTTGAATTTAAAATAGTAGGGATCTTCTCTAATTGACTGCTTTCTAATAAGAAATGTATTCCTTTTTTTAACAAAAATTCAGAAAATTGAATCGAATCATGACTGCCTATAAGTATTGTTGATGCTTGAATAGGTATACAGCGGTTGATATTTTCTGACAAGAATTCAGCATCGCCTTCATCTTTAATATCTAAAATAACTACATCATACTGATTCCAGCGAGTATCTTCTTTCAACTCGGATAATTCTAGTGAGATAACCTCCATACTTAATACATTATAAAGAAATAACACAGAACGAATCTTTTCAATCAATTCACTTCTTTTACTTAAAATTGCGACTTGAAAACCCGATATGCGTCCAGCAACAAACTCCTGTGGAGAATCTTTTGATCCATTTGTATCTTTTTTATTACCAAATAATTGCATAAGAATCCCAATAACCTTTTATTCAATAAAGCCCATATCGTTAATAAATTTTTCACTTTCGTTAGACACTGGTATAGTTTTACGTCTTTGTTTATCAATGTTATTTTTAATATTGAAGAAGCCATTAATCACATCAGTGCGATCTAAAATTGGTAACTCTACTCCATCAAAACTATTATTGGATGTCACTAAGTTAACTGTTGCAAATACAACCATTTCAGTCTTACCACGAGCTGTTGTTGCGCTACGAGCTAGTGCACCTAAAATAGGAATCTCACTAATAAAAGGAAGCCGAGACAATTGTTCTTCATCTTTTTCGTTAATTAATCCAGCAATAACAAAGCTATCGCCATTAGATAAATCGATAGTTGAGCTTGTTCTTCGAGTCGATAACGTTGGGATATTATAATTATTAAATGCATATGAGCCAGAAACTGAGCTAACTTCGTTATCAATAAATAGCCTAATACGCTTATCATTATTAACTTTAGTACTAATATTTAATTTAATACCATACTCTTTATAGGTAACATTTGCATCACCATCTTTATTCTTCGTTACAATGGGTATTTCACCACCGACTAAAAATGAGGCACTTTCACCTGATAGTACCGATAAATTGGGCTGCGCTAGAACTTTAGCTAAATGATCATTTTTAATTGCCCTAATCACTGTAGTAATATTGTGGATATCAAACCCTTTTTTAAGTCCTAATAATGTGAACTCTCCCACACTGTTCATAGTCGAACCACCAGATACCATGCTGTTTAAACTTAAACTTTGCCATTCAATGCCTAATGAATCGGTAAATTCTTTGCTAACCTCAACAAAAGTTAGTTTCACATTAACCTGATATTCTTCTATTACTCTAATATTATCGATAATATTGCTATAAATATAATGATCCTGAAACGATAGATCCGGCTTAACTGATGCATCGCCTGACGCTTCTGTCCGTATTCGCTCGGAATTTTGCCCAACAAGTGAACCAACAACTGTAATAATTTTATTTTTTGTTGTGCTATCAGGGGTCGTACCGTTTAGTACATAGACAAATCGACCATTTGCATCTCCATTATCATAACGATCTATTGTCACACTACTATTTGGGAAGTTTTGAGCTAGCCTATACGTAATTTGAGACAAAAGTGGATCAACATTGATAGTATCGTTAATGATAATGTTGTTTGCATTATCATAAACTATCAAACTAGTTCTACCATTTGATTTCCCATATATAATTAATGACTTATCATTAACAACCTCATAATTTGCTACAGTATCTTGACTAATAAACACTGTTCCTACATTTTCAGGTAAAACAATTGTTTTACTTTGCCCTATTTGTAAATTATGAATATTAGCAAAAGTTAATGAGGAAAATCCCATAAGTAATAAGCAAAAGGGAAGCTTGACTTTGTTTAGAATTAATTTAATTTTTATTAGCATTCTTAATTACCTCTGAGCAAATTAATCCGTTTCTGTTTCTCCAAAAAGATATCATTATCAGATATCGGCCAGTTTTTTTCTTTATCACTTAATGAGCGTAGTCCATCTTCAACATTTTTTTTGTAAATGCTCGGGTATATCATAATTTTAGAGTTCGTCATTAATGTTCTTAGTAATTTTATTTCTTGATTAGAAAGCTCTAGTTGAATTTGCCCTGTATCATTTTTTTGAAAATTTTGATCAAATGCATCGCCTAAATCAATATAGAGAATTTTCTTGCCAACAATAATTGGTTTTATACGATTTTTAGCAAAATCACTACTTGGCGAAACTAATTTACCTGCTTCATCATTATTGCGAGAACGCACCGTTTCATCAGCATAAAAAATATAAAGATCGACAAGATCGCCAGCTTTTAAATTCTTTACTAAATAAGAATCCATCGGCTCCAATTTAAACGGAAACATATAATTTCCTTCTTTTAGTGCTAAAAGCAGGTAATCAGGCGAATTAGGCGAAGCAATAAAACTATGTTCAATAAAAGAATCTTTCGCAATATTATTCTTAGCGACATAAGCATCTATCTCCGCTGAATCGGTTATGTATTTCGACTTTTCAGGGCTGTCTTTGTCAATTTCTATTGACTTAAAATAATAATCATCTTTAGTTAATATCTTTTTCTTATTGATAGTATGTTTTGCAAAAGCAACCGTTATCATTTCTGTTTTGGGCTGCTCTACTTTAGGGGCTTCGATCACAACTTGCTGTTCGACTGGATGTTCAACAACAGCAGGAGGAGGCGACTTTGTAAATAATAATGCTATTCCAACAACTAACATTAATACATATAAAATAATCAATTTCTTATCTTTCATGCAAACTCCATATAATACTTATATTTATTGTTATTTTAGTTGCATTTATTTATTTTCTAAATAAAAATCAAATGCAAAGCAATGAGCCTTTCCTTTTGAATTGAGGCCTGCATAAAAATCTTTCACAATTGAATTTTGTTTAGTTTTTATGTTTAAAACTAATGTATTTTCAGCCGTCAACGTTCCTGTGACGTCAGAAAAATCTCGTTCACTATGCGAAATTCGGTTAATAATATAATTTATACCCGCTGCTGGCAATGTAACCTTATAAAATGATAATTTAAACTCTGTTGGAGAAATTTTTTCAACAAAGTATTCACTCTTATTTAATTGGCTTACAGTTTCGATAGTAATTCGACTAAACTTTTCATGCTCGCCAGAACGAACAGCTAAAATAGTTGATTTAGTTGCTGGCTGTTTTGCTTCATTATTTTGCTTAGAAACACTAAGATCGTTGGCCTTTTCTGGTTTTGAATTAATCGCACTAGAATCTACCCGCTTGTCTGTAACCGTTTCTAATTTAGTCATATTGGACAATTTAGCATGCGCGGTTGAACTTGCTACATTCTTCGATTTATTCCCTTTTTCTGATTTTACAGCTATCTCTTTTTCAATCTTTTGTGATGCTACTTTTTCAGTTGTATATTGCTTTTGATTCTCAACTTGCCCTGGTGTAATTTCATTAAATTTGATAGCTTTATTTGGTTCAATTTGTTTTAATTCTTGAATTAATATTTCAGGATCATTAGATAATTTATGCGCTATGCAAAATGATTTAGCTAGTTGCATTTTATTCAATTTTATCAATGTGTAAAGTAAATTATGAAGAATGGTTTGATCACGATATCCTTTTGTATATAAGATATTTAGATGCTTATAGGCTTCATTATATTCTTTATTCAAAATCGATAACATGGCTAAATTATTTGTGACTTTATTTTCATCATAAAAATTTTCTCTAGCTAAATTAAACGAATAACGCGCAGCATCATATTGTCGTTTTTTCAGTAAAATAACACCTTTTACATTATAAGCTTCTCCATTTTTACCATTGATTGCGATCGCTTTATCTAAATATGTTAACGCCGTATCATTATTACCAAGCCTAGACTCAACATGACCATATAAAACAAAAAGACCGTCGTTCTTAGTTTTATTTAAAACTGGCGTTAAAATCCTCTTTGCTGCTTCAAAATCATTAGAAAGGTAGTAGATACGCGCAAGTTTATACCTTGTATCTACGGTATCAGAACGTTGCAATCGTTGTTTATAAAGCTCAATTAAACCACCGTAATTTTTTGTCGTTTCATGAATATAAATTTTTTGTTGCTCATTTAAATCGTACTTTAAGGTGCTATTTTGACACCCTGCAACAAAAAATAATATTGAACAAAGCACAATACATTTTGGTTTTATTAATTTTTTTGGCTTACAGCATATTGAAAAGTAATTCATTATCTCTAAATCCTTATCCATTACTTAATGTCGATATAATATTCATAACAACAGGACCTGCAACAATAACAAGAATAGGGGCTAGAAAAAAGACCATCATCGGTACTGTCATTTTGGCCGTAACAGCAGCAATTTTTTCTTCTATCGTTAATTTTTGTATTTCTCTAATTTCTGCTGATAGCTCTAATAAAGCCTCATAAATTGAGTTACCGTAACTAATACTTCTTTTTAAAGTTACACAAAACATTCTAATCTCTTTACAAGGCACTTCTCGCTGGATCAAATCGATGGAAAGCTCTATACCATTCACATCCATCATTAAACAAGCCCTTTCTAAAATAGCAGCCACATCAATGTTAATTGGTTTTACTCTGGTGCTTAAATATCTAAAACCATTTTCAACAGTCATACCTGATCTAACCATAATCGCCATCATATCGATAATCAATGGTAAATCTCGCGAAATTTTTTTGATTCTTTTTGCTGTCTGCCTTTTTACTAGCCTATCAGGTAGAATAATAACCATAATAACAATTAGTAACAAAACTATTAGCAATGTACTTGAATCAAGTTCAATAAATGAAAAAACTTGATTAAACAAATAGAATAGCGAAAAAACAACAATAACTGCATACACTTTCCAACTATTTTGTTCTTGAAACCGGCGCAAAAAGCTCAGGCTTACACTATTTTTGGCAGCAATTTTTTCAAAAGCAATATTTTTTTGGTCAACATGCTTTCTTGGCGTTTTCTTTTCTTTATTTTCGCTGTTCAAGAGCAAGCTAATTTTTTCTTTTCTTTGATACAACCAATATGAATCAAATAGCTCTTTACAGCCAATGTAAATTAAAAAAACTGGAATTAATATATGTAAACTATCCATAATTTAAATAATCTTATTAATCATACCATTGATTATCAAGTAGCCTATAGTTACGCTAGCTATAACATAATATAAAAGATAATGACCAACGGTTGTATCAATTAAATAGAGGTAATGTGTTTCTGAGATCCCCTTAAGAGCCAAAATAAAACCAAAAGGCATGCAACCTAAAATCTTGATTGACATCCTTAGTTCGGCAGTTTTACCATCTCGAGTTTTAGTAAGGATACGATTATTTGTTAACATTTTTGCTAATCGACTAAAAATTTCCTTCAATTCTCCACCACTATCAAGATTAACCATTATTGTTAAAATAAAGAAATAATATTCTGGAAAAGGAAGTCGTTGATAGGAATTAAATAAGATGCTTTCGGCACTTTCACCAATTTCTAGTCGACTATCAATTTCCTTCATTATTTTACCAACAATTCCATCCATAGAGTTTCCACATGCTTTAAATCCCGTTGTCACCGCATATCCAGATGACACAACACCAGAAAAGACATTCAATGCTTCGGGAAATGTTTCATAAAATTGCTTTGTAACTTGTCTTTTCTTAATGAAAATAATAGCAATAATTGTAGCAATAAAACTAACAGGAATTACGGTGTAATTGTCATAACCAATATATTTTTGATTCAAAAACACACCCACAAAAACCCCTGCTAAAATATAAATAATCAGTCTAGTTGTCGATTGATCCATCATGAGTAAGGCATAATAAGATTTAATTTTTATTTTTAAATTCAAAGCTATTTGAGCAAAAAAAGAGCCTTTTTGCTTGGTTAATCGATCTTCAACTAAACTAGCTAAAGATTCATCTTTTTTGACCTCGACTCTATAGAAAGCTTGTAATCTTTCTCGACGATTGCGCAACGAAAAAATATTCATAGCACTAACAAGAACGAGTACAATTGAAAGAACGATTATCATGTTGCAATCCCCATAGCAGTAAACATAAGCTTTTCTAAAATGTCTGACATTTCATAATATTGGGCGCCTTCATAAAGCGCAGAACGTTTCACCAATCCATTACAGATAAATTCACCTTGAATCTTACCTTGATCATTTCGTTCATCACTGATCTGGAATTTAAAAACATCGTGGGTGACAATATTGCCAGATTCAACGCCAAGAACTTCAGTGATACTCATCACTTTACGTTGTCCATCTGGAAGGCGTGAAACTTGAATAATAAAATTGACTGAAGAACTAATATAACTTTTAATGGCAATCATCGGTAATTCAGATTGAGCCATAATAATCATGCTTTCTAAACGAGATAGCGCATCTTTAGCGGTATTGGCATGCAGTGTTGACATTGAACCATTATGGCCTGTATTCATAGCTTGAAGCATTTCAAATGCCTCTTCTCCACGACATTCTCCTACGATAATTCGATCTGGGCGCATACGCAACGCATTAACTAATAGATCTCTCATAGTTACTCTTCCTCGACCATCATCACTACCTGTTTTGGTTTCCAGTCTAAGAACATGGTCTTGTTGTAACCTTAACTCCGCAGCATCTTCTAGTGTAATAGTACGTTCATGTTCGCCAATAAACCCAGACAATGCATTGAGCATTGTTGTTTTACCAGAACCAGTTCCCCCCGAAACAATAATATTCATTCGGCAACGCGCAGCAATAACTAAAAAGTTTGCCATATGTTCATTTAAAGAACCAAAATTTATTAAATCATGGAATGTTCGACGACCAGTACCAAATTTACGAATTGACATGGATGTGCCATCAATGGCAATGGGTGGAATAACAACATTGAGACGGCTACCATCAGGCATACGTGAGTCAACTAAAGGATGTGATTCATCGATATTTTTGCCAACTTTGTTAACTAAACGCCTAGCAATATCAAGAAGTTGACGCTCGTTGATAAAAAACTTATCGGATTTACTAAGAATTCCTCCACGCTCAACATAAATGCTATAAGGACCATTTACTAAAATATCATTAACAGCTTCGTCCTTCATTAACGAATCTATTGGACCGTAACCGACAATTTCATCGCAAATCATACTTGCCAACACACTTGATTCGTCTGCTGTGATACGAGCACCACCAGAATTAATAATATTTCTGATTACTGATTGAACTTCACGAAGAACTTGGTTTGGATCGCCCTTTAATTGCTCAATTAGTTCAAGATCGAGAACTTGAAACACTAAATCACGAACTTCGCCCCACTCATTAGAAAACTTAAATCCATCACTAGCCATAGTATATTTTCATTGTAATTGTAATACTAACAGAAGCTACCAATTACTCCTGCTGACTTTTATCCTATATCGTGAGGATAACCCTAATAGATCATCCTCACGCAGTGCAATTAGATGTATATAACTATATAGTATGATACAAATTATTAATAATAACCATCTACTAAAATAAATTAATACACCCTATTAGTTACGAACGGCTACCAGAACCAATAGTGTCCACAAGTTTAGTCTTAAGATTTGTAAATACATCATACAACATGCTATAAACAGGACCACTATCTTTCTTGAAGATAACTAATACTACTGCTGCAACACCTGCTGCAACAACAGCATATTCAATCGCTGTAACACCTTTTTCGTTTTTAACAAATTTGCCAGCAAAATTTCTAGCTTGCGCACGAAGCGCTGATAAATACATCATAATTTTCTCCTTTAAATATTTCTTACATTTCTTTTATTTTAAAATATCACTTTCTAAACAGAAAGTGAGCGTATAATATACTCAATTCTATTGCTTGCCAAGATGGAAAATAAAAAATAATTGATAATAATTTATTATTAATCATAAAATTAAAAAATAGTAGCTTGTTTTTTCAGTATATTTTTTAACTAAAATGTTTTTTATCAAAATAACAAATGAGAAAAATTATTTTTTTATGGATAGGATTTCTTCAGATTGCTTACACATTTTTGTTAAAATAAAATTCGAGTATCTCATAAGGCGTAGCAACATTTAAACTTTTATGTGGTTTAACAGTATTGTAAAAATTAATAAAATAACGGAATTTGGCTTGTTGGACAATTGCATTGGTCAATACTTTTTGTTGATGCCAATTTCCATTAATGTCCTTATCACTTGCTCAACTTTAACACTGGTTTAAGGACTGGCGAACTCAGTCAACTTTTAATTGATTTTATTGGCTTGGAAAACTTAACAAAGGTATATTCAACAACCCCCTTTGTATTCGGTGCTATTATCTCAGAACACATAACATCAATGGTGTAAGGTATTTGTACTAACACATCATACTGTAAAAATACAATTGAGCTGAATTGCGATTTATTGCCATAAACATCCAATAATTTTTGTTATAACGCTTTGCTTGCCGCTTTAGACCTTCTTCTATCATATTCTCAACTTTAACCAACCTCTTAAACCCATATTTTACTGTTTTATAACGTTCATTTGGGCATAATTGTGGCTTACACCAAAGTTTTGATGCTTTATAAATAGTGGAGGCGGCTGACATTGAATCTCAACGCTAAGCCGGTAACTGTGGCTTGTTATTGTATAAACGCTAAATCTCTTCTCAATGACAAGGCGTTAATTTTGTATTTTATAGATATTCATGACAGATTTTTCTCCTAATACTGTAAACAATGCAAGTAAATTCTATATCAGAATCAACTTGCGAGTTTAGTAGCATAAAATTTTAGGTAATTTGACATTCTAATTATTGTTTAATAATAACAAATAAAAATAATTAACCCATTTTGTCAATAATAAGTACTGCATATCATTACCAACTAGCAATCACTCCTAATCGATTTTTTATCGATGTAAATACATTATCAAACATATCATACATAATCGATCCCGATCTTCCTTGAAAGATAATTAATACGGTTGCCGCAATACCAGCCGAAATAATAGCATACTCAATCGCCGATATAGCTTGTTTATTTTTAATAAATTGAGCTAAAAAAGCTTTAATCTGTATATTAATTGCAAGTAAATACATTATATTCTCCTTTAATACTATTTTACTTCTATATGCTTATACACAAGCTACTTTGATATTTGAACAATAGTGCTTGCTATTTTAACCAAAATAAGTGTATTTTTTAACAAAAAATTGCATATAATTTAGAAAACAGCCCACTCTTTTATATACACTTTTTTATATATGAAGAAAATACTTACTTAAGTAGTATAATCATCTACTGGCTACACTAAATTAATAATAAAACAAGATAAGCTATGCAAATAAGTAAAATTATTAAAAGAAAAACTGCAATTTTATTGCTACTTTATACCGTTTTTAGTGCTATTTGGGCTTATATCGTTATAACAAAATCCGATTTTCTGTTTAACAAATCTGTTTTTAAAAATCTACTATTTTATATAAATTTAACAACAACATTGTGTTTTATTGCACTTGTGCATATAGGCATTTATAGTCGCCATTATTTTATTGTTACGCTTAGCACATTATCTTTATTTCTATTTTTATCCGAAATCAGTTATTTCATTTATTATGGAGAAATAATATCAACAGGCGTACTTGATTCTATTATAGATACGACTTCTAATGAAGCTCTGTCAATGTCTAAACAAGTTTTAATCATAACAGGCCCCGCATTGATTACGACTTACTTTATTTTATTTATTTTTAGAAAAAAAATAATTACTGTTAAATTAAACCCCGTTACCCCTTTGTTCTTTTATATAATCGTTTTGTTTATAGTTGCTATTGTAACAATAAATTCATCTTTAAATAATGACATTAAACGTGGTAATTATAAAGAAATCACAAGCCTACTTCGTTTTACTCATCCTGCTGTTTTAGGTAACTTATCCTATCTTTTAGCTAGTTTCGCCTCAACAGACATCTATCCTAGTAAAAATGAGATTGAAAAATTCAATGAAGCTATTCTTTTACCACCCAATAAATCTGATAACGATTTAGTAGTATTAATTATGGGCGAATCTTCATTAGCAACCCGATACAGTGCTTACGGTTACCATAAACAAACAACACCGTTTATAACCAAAATTTTTAGTCAAAATGGTGCTTGTATTATTCAAAACAGCCACTCTGTTGCCGCTATTACAAGAGATTCATTAGCATTAACACTTTCATTTAATGTTCCAGAAAGCGATGATAATTTATTTAATAATAAATCGATTATTGAGATGGCTAAATTCAATCATTACAAAACTTATTGGCTAGCCTCACCTGCTCAGGAGATTAAAGGGTCATTTGATACTAAATTTGGTTTTATTGCACGTAAAAGTGATGTTGTCGCTTTTGGTAAAGGCAAGCATGATATTCATTTAAGTCAATTATTAGAAAGAACGCTCCAAAAAGACAATTCACCCAAAAAATTCATTTTCGTACACTTACGAGGGAGTCATCAACCTTATGAAAATTATGATGAAATTGATAAGCAAGCTTTACCTGATGCTGAAAAATATGATCTGACCATCCATCATACAGATCGTACAGTGAAAGCATTGTACGATGTTATTAACAAATACAGCCATAATTATACCTTAATTTATACCTCGGATCATGGCGAAATCGTTAATGTTGGGCATGGTGTAAGTAACACAAATGTTGACCAATTTTTAATTCCGTTTATGTTTATATCAACAAATGATCGTTATAACTGTCAATTTATAGAGTCGTTTCGAAACCCAACTGGTTATTTAAGTGGGTTGATGAATAAATATATTTTATCTAATCTTTTAGGGTACAATGTTGATCAAACTATTCTGAACAAAGAAAAAAATAATGATCGTGTTTCTATGCCTGATGGTAGCGTTATGCCTTTTTTAAAATTTTATAATAATGATTAGGTTTTATTATAATTTTTCATCAATAAATTGCGATATCTAATATAAATTTTACAATACAAAAATAAAGGAGGCATTTGTTTAATCTGATGGAAGAAAAGATCAATTAACAATATGCTCCTTTAAATATTTTACTCTGATACTTGTATACTATACTGATTAATACAGTGAATAACGCTAGCAAATTCTACAAACAATGTTCACCTAATAGCCATAAGTTTGCTCTCTATATGATTAATCGAGAATAAATGCCATTCGCACAATTTGCCCACTCTGATCTAACAATAAAAGGTTATGTAAGCCTTTTTGAGTGATAGTTAAAGATGTTTTTTGCTCGTCATGAGTGCGCACAATGAGTTCGCCATCTAAAAACCACCATTTATCGCCATTGCCACCTTGTGGTGTTAAATCAATGGTGACATCGTTTTGCCCTGGTAGGCGTTTTACCAATTGCTTATCGCGCAATCCGATAATATTCAGTTTCGAAAAGGTATCTTTACCAAGAATGGGGCAATTTTTATCAACCTCAGGGAGCCTTGATTGTCGGCGCTCTTTGGGTAATAACCAATTTTCTAATGCTATTGGCCAAAGTGCAATTTGTTTTTTATGCGCATTGCTACAATCTGCTGATACTCGTTTTCCTTTATCATTTACCCAAATAGTCGCCCAGCCAGAGCGATAGATGTTATTATTAAGCGATGCAAGAGTATCAAGCGTTGGCGGTACCATATTATTTAATATCCAAGCACTTTTTTGACGATGGCAGTTTTCATCAGTTATAGGCAGTATTTGCCCTGATGGCCAGCAAATTTTGTGTAAGGTAACGGTTACTGGTTTGGTCACCACGGGTAATGGACGATTCAATCGCCGTTCTTTATTTAATAATAGCGTGTTAACCTGTCGCAAAATTGGCACCGCTGTGATAGCACCATATTGGCCAACAACGGGGGTACCATCTGGGCGACCAACCCAAATACCAATTAAATAGCGAGGATTGATACCTATTGCCCAAGCGTCACGATAGCCATAACTAGTCCCTGTTTTATAGGCAAGTTGTTGGTTATTAATTAACATTTGCCTTGTGATCCATGCACTTCCATCACTAATAAATGGTTTACTTAACAGTGGTTCGATTTGCGTAAATCGTAAAGGACTGACTTGTCCATGACGTGCAAAAGCACTATATGCGCTAACTAAATTATCCATTCTTAGCGATGCGCCTCCTAATATATATGAAATATTAGGATTATTACCAGTAGATACAAGGGATAAACCAATATCCACAAGGTTACTGGTAAATCTTTTAGGACCATAGTGTTCAATTAGTTGAACCGCTGGTAGGTTTAGCGAATTTTTTAGCGCTTCTGAAGCACTTACAGGACCATAAAAGCTCTTATCAAAATTAGTAGGAAGGTAATCAGAGTTAATTCGAGGCGTATCTTGCAATAATGATTCAGAATGAATCATGCCATCATCAATCGCTAATGCATAAATAAAAGGCTTTAATGTTGATCCTGGTGAACGTAGTGCACTGATCATGTCAACCTGACCAAATCGTTCTTTATCATTAAAATCAGCTGAGCCAACATAACCTTTTACAGTCATATCGGTATGATCGACAACTAAAATAGCAAGTGAAGTTTTAGGTGGTAACTGGTTTTTTCGATTTCTAGCAATATCTTCAAGATTATATTGAAGAGATAGATCAATATTTGAATGAATAATGTCAATATTAGGGTATTGTTGACTGAGTCTACGAGCTAATAAAGGCGCAAGCTGTGGCTTTTTACGTGGATAAACCCAGACTTCTTCTTTTTGAACTTGCTTTATAATATCGGGCGACCATATTTGGTATTGAGATAATCTTGTTAGAACTTTATCTCGAGCTTTTTTGGCTCTTTCAGGGTATCTATCTGGGCGCAAACGACTAGGAGCTTGAGGCAATATAGCTAATAAAACACTTTCGCTACGCGTTAATGCTTTTGGTGCTTTACCAAAATATGACCAACTGGCAGCACCTAAACCTTCAATTGTGCCACCAAATGGTGCGTGGTTAATATATAAAGTTAAAATTTCATCTTTTTTGAAGTGCAACTCAAGTTGTAGCGTTCTAAACACTTGTTTCAGCTTACCTATCATGGTGCGATCGTGAGGGTAAAGCAGCCTTGCAACCTGCATTGAAATAGTACTACCACCTGAAATAATTTTTTTATTGGTAATATTTTGCCAAGCTGCGCGCAGTAATGATGCTAGGTTAACGCCAAAATGATGATAAAAATAGCGATCTTCATAATTTAATAAAGCATCAAGATAATCATTGGGCACTTCATCTAATTTGATAGGATATCGCCACACACCGTTTTCGTCAGCAAATCGCCAAAGCGGAGTGCCATCTTGTGCAAGAATTGTTTGTGTGTTTTTTTGTTTTGCTATTGATATTGGAAATAAGCAATCGGCAACAAAAAAAATACCAACTAATAGTAGGATTACAAAAAGCAATAAAGCCAGAATTTTTAGCAGGCGCTTTTTCATTTTTGTCAAAAAGCCTCAAAAAATCTATGGTTCAATATAAAATGGTGCCGCTAACTTTCGTTAGCGGATCATCGTTTTGTTTGTATTTTATTAATCAATTCTAATACCAATGCTATTATTGCTCGGCATTATTCGATTCTGATTTGCGTTCAACAATAGACATGAAGTTAAGCGATTGACCAACAGCGAATCTATCTGGGTGGTACATTGATTCAACATAAGGATACGGAACCCTATAATTACCAGCTGTTACAGCCCGAACTAAGTAAGCTACACGTGAACGATAAGAATCTTCACTCACATAATGATTGATATCAACCGCAGCAACAAATCTATCGTCACGGAATTCTTGATGTTTAATATCATTACTATCATCATCTTTCAATAGATTGGCTAATTCAGGGATCGCCTGTAAGCTGACACTACTGTTAGTTAGATTTTGATTTTCTATTTCAAGTCCAGCAGGTAAGAAATCAACGATTAATGCATCATGAATAGCTTCTTTATGAGCGTTGACATCTAATAAAACCACCATTAAATCACCTACTTTCATCTGATCAGGTTGGATTTTATTTCCTTTTAAATCATAATAAGAGCGATTAATTGTTAATTTATTTTCATCACTTGTTGGCGCAGGGGGTTTTTTACCATAACCAGAAACGGTCAATTCAATATAAAGTGGCTGTGCATTTTCTGGATTCGAAATCGTTAATCCGTTTGATAAATTAGCAAAATCGAGTGAGCGTGATAAACTAGTATCTACATCATTGCTCTGTTTATTAATTGTAACATTAAATTGCTTTGAAGATTTATGTTGATCCAATGACCAACCCGCCACAAATAATGCACTAAGCTCTTGGGTTGAAAAATAGCGAGTATCATTGAGTAAATCAGATAAATGGATTAAGTAGTCAGCTTGTTTATCAATACTCAACTTGTTTTCAATCAATAAAGCTAAAATTAACGCATTATCACGAACTGCACTCCCATACTCTCCAAGCCAAGGATATTGATTGTCGTAACTTTTTGTAAATACTTGTGGCATTAAGCTGTTATAGATATTTTCAAAACCTGCAAGTTTGGCTGATAATGCTAATTGAGCAACTGGCAACGGCGAAAACACCTTAAAATCGCTTGCGGTGATCTGTTGATACATTTTATTAATTTCATTACGTACAGGTGCAGTGATTTTATTTTGTTTGGTTAGTACAACTAAGGCATAAGCTTTAGTTGCAAATTGCGTGTAGTCGCTTACTTGTGAATTATCATTATAGTTTTGTAAACTATTAAATGCATTCACATCATAAATATATTGGTTAATACGAGAAATAGCCGCATCAAGTGCAGCATTATTAACATTATAACCACGCTCTTTAGCTTGCAATAAAAAGTCGGTCGCATACACGGTTAACCAATGATCTTCTGAACTATCTTTAGTCCATAAACCAAAACTACCATCATTACGTTGCATTGATAATATTCGAGAAATCCCTACTTGTACTTTTTCGCGACGTTTGGTATCCGATTCAGTTTTGATTCCTAATGCAGCCAACTGTTCTTGGTTTGCATATAATGATGGCATTAAGCTACTAATAGTCTGTTCTAAACAGCCATACGGATAGGACAATAACGACTTGATATACTGAGCTATATTCAGCGGTGGTTGATTTGATACAATCAATTTACCATCAACCGTATTTTCAATCATTTCAGCAATACTCTCTTCAGGTAAAACCCAGCTGTCACCACCATTTATTGCTGCCGCATAGTATTTTGTGGTCGCAGCATAAGCAGGTCTAACGCCTACATGCCATGAACGTTTGATTTGGTAATTTGAACCATCATCTAACAAAATCCCTTTAACATTAATTGTTATAGATCCTTGCCCATAGCCATAATTAGCAACAACAGGCAATTGAATAATCTGCCTTTGCTTGCTTTCTAAAGTTATTGCTGTAGTGTTTACCGAATTTTGAAAAATCAAACCTCCTGTTGAAACTTCAAGCTGTATTGTTTGTTTTTTTTCGGTTAAATTATGAAGATTTAGCGCTAATGTGGCTTGATCGCCACCAGATAAAAATCGCGGAGTGGATAGCTCTGCAATTACTGGTGAAGCAACTATCATAGTTTGTTCTGCTTTACCAAAACGGCTATCATCCCATGCTTGAGCCATTATGCGCAATTCGCCATTAAAATCAGGTAAAGTAAGATTAACAACCCCCTCACCTTCATTGTTCAGTTCGATAGTTTGCAATTGCTGGGCAACAATATTGACGTCAGTTAATGGTGTTTTCCCCCCCGTATTTTCTGCGCCGAGTAAAGCATCCCCCCCAAAACTTATATTTACATTACGCCCTTTGCCTTCAATCAATTTGCCATATACATCGTAAAGATCAACATTATAGCGTTTACGCCCTAAGAATGCACTGTATGGGTCAGGTGTTGCAAAACCAGTAATGTTCAATACCCCCGAATCAACGGCTGAAACCAATACGGTTACTTTGTGATCTTGTTGTATTGCGTTTTTATCTATTTTAACTTTAATTGGAATTGTTTTTTCTGGCTCTGTTTTTTGCGGAACGTCAAGGCTCACGGTTAATTGACGATTTGACGTGTCAATTGGCAAATAAAGTAAACCAATTGCTCGTTTAATTGTTTGTACAGCAGCATCAGTTGATGGTCGAATGATCATCGCATTAATATAAATATCATGGCGCCCCCAGTCTTTAATTGGTATCTCAACATCTAGGCCTTGGTCATCAACAGCAATATCTTTTTTCCATAACATTCCGTCATTAGTTTCAAGTGAAATATAGCCTGATCCAGCAACAGGAGCTTGTACTCGTACTTTAGCGGTATCACCAACTGAATAAGCAGTTTTATCAAGGCTTAGTTTAACTTGATCAGGCCGAACAGCATTTGTACCATTTGTGTTATCTTCCCAATTGTAACCACTTCGAAAACGTAAACTACTGCTAATATTATTTGTAGTATCAACAATTTCAATACGATAAGATCCATAATCCTCTGTTTGATAACTTACTTTAGCTGTACCATTTTCATCAATAGTTAGTGGTTGTTCTTGAACAACAAATTCATTGAAATTAGATTCTTGGTGCCACCCTGCATCGTCAGACCAACTCCAATAATAGTTGCGACGTTCACGAATAATTTTTGCTTTTAAATGATTTGATGCTAGCTTTTTTCCGTCAGTATTGACATAGGCAACTTCAAATTCAGCATTAGCGCCTTTATCAACTGTGGGACTATTTTCATAACGATCTGTTGACCAATCATAATAAAGCGATTGAGAAAACAACGCACGTACCACAGGCATTTTTTCATTTGGCCAAATTGTTTGGCTTGCATAACGCGTAACAGGGCGCCCACCAGAATCAAGCAAACTTGCTTGTAAAATAACTTTAATTGGAGAGCTTAATTTACCCCAATCGCTAGTATCAATGCCAACTTGTGCAATCCCATTTTTATCCAGAACCATGTCAATATTATCAAGTTGGCGATCAAGATTATCATCAGTCACACGTCCAATTTTATAATTGGCTAAGTTAACAATTGAATCTGCTTTTTTAAGATAAACATGACCTTCTAAGTTATTACCTATTGCTGGAGCACCATAAAGATACCAACCTTTAACATTAAAACTGACATTCTTATCCAAGATAACCGGCTTGTCTGATGCGGTTGTAATTTCCATTGCCATGCGTTCTGGCAAAAATTCTTCCACATGAAACTCGGCATAACGGTAGTTATCATCACCTAGATTAAAACGAAAAGCCCATTTACCTGTTGCTGCATTAGCAGGAATAACATATTGCCACTGATATAAGCCATTTGAGTCAGCTTTAGCATTGATAGTAAAATTTTCAACAATTTGATTATCAGGTAACATAACATCAACCACAATAGGTTGGGTTGGCAATGGCTTACCATTAGCATCACGTAAAAGCGCATTAAAATAAACCGTTTCTTGAGGGCGATATAAATCACGAGCGCCAAAAACAAATAGCTGTTTTTGATAAAAAGCCGAACCAACTAAGTTATACTTGCTTAAATTTAATGCATTACGATCTAAATTTACAAAAGAAATTTGTTGCCCTTTATTTGCGGTAAGTAAAGCATAATCCATACCTTTTGGTAAGGTTACTTCAGCATAACCGTCTGCATCAGTTTTAGCTAAAATGGTGGAACAGTTTTTATTGCTCTCTCGAATACTTTTATTACATAAAATCAATATACCAACGTCGCCAAGAGGCTGACCATTGTCTAGTGCATGCGTAAGCACTGATAATTTACCATTTTCATACGCATGAACAGCAATACCAATATTGCTAATCGAAAATAGTGATGTAGGGTTGGAATAATTGTAAGTTCCCGCTTGATTCATAACGGCAAAATAAATACCTTCTTGCTGTAATTGAGAAATTGAGGATAAGTCAAGCAATACCGTTTCTTGAAAATTACGTTTAGGGTTAAGATCAAAGCGAGATGAATAAACTAAATCAGCAAATTTATTGATATTATTTGAGTTCCAACTTGTTATTTGATTAATAAACCCATAATCAGAAATAAATTCCGATAAATGTTCAGGTTTGATTTTAAAGAAGTTAACATCAATTTTATTAACATTAAGCGTAGTAATCGGTAAACCACTCATTGATTTGCTAGGCAGTAAAACACCACTATTGGCAAAACCAACAAACGGCTGGCGATCTTGGGTTTTAAATTCGGTTTGGTAGACTTCTTTTAAACTGTTGCCATTAATTGCAACTAACATTTTATCGATAGTGAGCTCTAATTCACGGTTGGGTTCAAGGTATCGATGTCTTAATTCGAGTCCATTATCTGACAGTTCCCAAGCTCCATCAACATTACCCATTTTTTTATCAACTAAACGAAGCAAATTAGAAAAATTAAGATTAGGATTTAAAGGAACAGAAAAGGTTACAACCAACGTGCTAGAACCATCCAGAATGGTTTCGGAACTATCTATGACCGTTAAGGCCTTACCATGATATTTTTCGATTAATTCTGGTGTGGGATTAAAAACCGTTGTTGGTGATTGATCTTGCGCTATTTTATTATTTTCATTAGGCTCACCAATTTTGGTCGTGTTGCTGTTATCAATAACTTCTGTTGCTAATTGCGGTGATGATTGCTCTGCATTTACTGTTTGTTCTATTTCTTTATTGTCACACCCCGCTAAAGCTAACAATAGGCTAAATATAGCTAAATGTTTTACTAATGCCATACTTTGTCCACCTCCCACCTCATATTTTATTATTATTGATATTGATTATATTTTATATATATATTATGCACAGTTCTTCGCTTTTTAGCAAAGCGTGTAGCAACAGATTGAGCAATTTTATTGCAAATACCAGAAAGAAAAACCCAAATAAAATCAATGACTTTTCTGAACGTTTTTTATAATCTTTATTGCATGCATTGAAAATAGAATTAAAACTCATCAAAAATAATTAATGAGTTTTAGTTTATTAAGATAAGTCAATGGAATTTAGGTTATAACGATTAATTAGTTTTGGAGACAAACATTAATTTTTTTAGGATAAAATTTAAAATCACACCATAAAGAGGCAAAAAGAATAAGCCACAAATGATAATTTTAAAACTGTAATCCATTAAAGAAATTTCGACCCAATGATTTGCCATAAATTCATCGCTACTTTGATAAAAGGCAATAGCAAAAAAGACAATAGTATCAATACCATTACCAAAGATAGCCGATGCTGTTGGTGCAACCCACCACGATTTATTTTTTCTTAAATAGTTAAAGACAGTAATATCCATCAATTGTCCAACTAAATAAGCGGCAAAACTTGCTAATGCAATTCGAAAAACAAAACTATTAAATTCCGTCAATGCCGATAAACCAACCCAATGTGTTTCAAAAAATAGTACAGAAATCACATATGAAAATAGCAATGCGGGGAGCATCACCACAAAAATTATCTTCCTAGCTAAACTCGCTCCAAATACCCGAATAGTTAAATCGGTGGTAAGAAAGATAAATGGAAAAGTAAACGCCCCCCAAGTGGTTTGAAAACCAAAAATATCAAATGGAATTTGTACTAAATAATTGCTGGAAGCGATAACCAAAATATGAAAAAACGAAAGCCAGCTTAGAGCCTTGATTTGCTGTGCGTGAGTAAATTGGTTTATATGTTCTGAATTAGCGTTCAGGTGCATAAATTTGTCCTTTTTTAATGGGGTAAGTGAACCCAGTGTTTCAATTAATTTGAATGATTAAGGTATTGTGTTAATCCTTTATCTCGAAGAATACAGCTCGGGCATTTGCCGCATCCACCATCAACTCCGTAATAACAAGTATGAGTATGGTCGCGGACATAATCCAAATAACCTAGTTTATCAGCCATTTCCCATGTTTGAGCTTTAGTCAAATACATCAAAGGGGTGATGAGATTGAAATTATAATCCATAGCAAGATTCATCGATACATTCATTGATTTAATAAAAATATCACGACAATCAGGGTAGCCACTAAAATCGGTTTCACAAACGCCAATAATAATGTCACTAATACCGTGTTGCTTGGCATGGCAACCAGCTAAAAGCAAAAACAGCATATTACGTCCATCCACAAAAGTATTAGGGTAATCGCCTTCTTTGGCTGCGGTGATTTGTTGTGAATCATCAATCAAAGCATTATTGGTCGTCTGTTTAATCACCGAGGTATCCACCACGGTTTGCTTAACGCCAAGATCTTCAACAATCCACTTGGCTTTTTCAAGTTCAATAGCATGACGTTGACCATATTGAAAGCTGATGGTTTCGACGTTTTCACGACCATAATCAGCAATGGCTTGCAGTAAACAGGTAGTAGAATCCTGCCCACCAGAAAATATCACTAGTGCTTTACGAGTTTGCATTGAGAGTTTCCTGTTAGGGTAAATTGAATTAGCGATTATCGACTTTTTCAGGATAAAGATCGTGATTAGCCAAACGGCTCATCGCTATTTGTTCCCAATTAGTGCCGGCTTTACCATAATTTGCATAAGGATCGATAGAGATTCCACCGCGAGGGGTAAACTTTCCCCAGACTTCAATATATTTAGGATCCATTAGTTTAATAAGATCTTTCATAATAATATTGATGCAATCTTCGTGGTAATCGCCATGATTACGAAAGCTAAAGAGATATAGCTTGAGCGACTTACTTTCAACCATTTTAATATTAGGTACGTATGAAATATAAATCGTCGCAAAATCAGGCTGCCCAGTGATAGGACAAAGGCTAGTAAATTCTGGGCAATTGAACTTAACAAAATAATCGTTAGTTGGGTGTTTATTATCGAACGTTTCGAGTATTTCAGGACAATAGGTTGTAGGATAGCGAACAGATTGATCGCCAAGTAGTGTAACTTTATTCATAATTTTCCTTAGTTTTTTAGCGTGGGAGGTTCACGAACCACGTAACAAAGCGCACACCATACTCTTTTTAAATAAAAATGTCTAGTACCATTAAGACGCCATTAATTTACCCAAATTCTCACCTATTTATGTTAGATCGAAAACGAGGTTACTTTATTTTCCTTAACATTAACGTGTAATACTCGACCTTGTTTATCAAAGAAACAATATTCACCATCAATGCACAAACCAGAAACAGGCATTGATGAATGCCAATCAATGATCATTTTTATCTGGTTGCTATCAGGGTGATATAAATGAATATTATAACCAATACTATCTTCTTGATTCACACACAGCGCTATTATCTGACCAATTGCTAAAACATGAAGATTCTTAAATTGTTTCTCACTCATCGTTAATGGAATTACTTCATAGTTAAATTTATTAAAAACATGTGATAATTGATTGGTTATATAATCATATTTTAAATATGATATTCTTAACTCATCACTTAACAATACGTTATCACCATCATTTTCAATATCTCGTCTATTTATTAGTCTACGTTCAGGAATACTATAGTAAAATGCTTCACAACAATTCTCAGGATTAACTGTTAATATTGCCTCTTGATGATCTTTTATTGCTATTTGTAACACAGAATTAGGCGATAAATCGACTCGCCAAACAACCGCTAGTGTATTGCCTATATTAATCACTTCAATACAGTTATTATTAACAATTGTCCAATTGATACCATCAAATGTCCAATGACATTGCTGAAATTGGACAACACCTAAATCAATGAATTTGCCAGTACTTAAATCAAGTTTATGAATACGGTAATAGTTATTTCTTTTTACCAATGCCAAAACCTGTAAACGATTATGAGATATCACTAATCTTTCAGCTGGAATCATAAAATGAGCAAGTTGTTTACCTTGCCTATCAACTTTAATGATGCCTGCTTCACCTAACGCCAATAAATAATTATTATCAGTCAAGACAGCCATATGATAAATTGAACGGTAACCTGCTTCTGGGCAAATATAAAGAAGAAGCCGATTAGATTCTAATAAAGGCTTATGTCTTGCTAAAGTTAACGAAGAATTGGGCATATCAATTTTTAAAGATTTATCTTGAGTGAGCTCAATCAACTTTGCTATATCTACTTTGGTAAATTCATTTGGATAAGTGACTACATCAGCTAGAATATTGTTAATCAATACACGTAACAAACTTCGTAAATTTTCAATATATTGTTGTTGTTCTAATATTTGTTGAGCAATACCTAATCTTTTTTGATAAAAATCTGGGTTATTTTTTATCTCCGTCAAGCGATCTTCAAGTTTATCAATCGACTCAGGCATTAATATTAAACGTTTAACTATTGCTTTTGCATCTATTGCCTGTGCATCTAGTTTATCAATGTTATTAAACCATTCTTCAGCAAGATAACGATATTTTGGTAATGGCCAAATAACATCTATCGCTGCTAACCATTCCGCTCGATCAGCCAATGCATTTGCCCATTCTAATCTTAACCTATCCACTATTTCTGGTTGATCTTTTTCAAGCATCAAAATAGCATTAGCAAAAGCATTATCACGCCTTGCTATCATCACTGCTTTATTCCAATCATTTGCTAAACAGCAAAGTTTTATGATTAATTCAGGTTTTGCATCACGCGCAATAGCTAATTCCATGGCTTGTTTGTAACGCTTTCTTTGCATTAAAAATTCTAAGCCTTCATCCAAATTATTTAACAATTCAACCAAAACAAAAACCGCCTCTTCCACTCGATCTTGTTTGGCTAATTTTTCAAAACTCTGCTGATACAAAACTTGCAAATGCTTTTGTAATTTCTCCTCAAGATAGATTGATGATGAATTACCATAAACCGACTCGCTCAAAGATAATTTATTACGCGGTTTAGGGACACCAAAAGCTTGCCCTTTTGAAGGGCTATTGTTATTAATCGGAATTGCATAGCGTAAAGCGTCTTCTAAGTTGCCTTGCTCAAACTTTTTTAACATGGTTTCGATATAATTACCTTGCCGAAGCGCAATCAAATGGCTTAGTTTAGAAACTATTGAAAATAATGATAAATAATTACGCCATCGGCTTGGTTTTTGTTTTTCGCGATTCTGACGAGCAGGCAAAGGAGAACTATTAGGATTATAAGTTTGCGGCAAATCACTACTCTTTATCTTGTAAGTAAATGTTTTTACTTTAATTTTATTAGAAATCTCTCCTCGTTTAATTGCTTTAGCATATTTGACAGTTTTGATTATCATGCTAATAACCATAGCAAATAAGATAACTCCCCCCAAAGTTAACAATAAAGTAGCTAAAATTTGATAATTATTATTAATAGGGGAGTCTTGCAAAGCCGAAACAGTATCTGAATTTTTATATCTAAAAATCGCCAATAATCTTAACAATATAAATATAAATATAAATGTAAATACAAAATAAATCCATAAGGGAAAAGGCTTTCTTTTTTCCGCTGCATTAGTAGCGCTAGAGTTAGTCTGTTGATCAAAATTTTTTTGCTGGCTTTTTTCCCTTTGCTCATTAATATATCTCATCATTTTAGGGCTTGGAGAGGGTATTTTACCATCAAATATTTGGCCAATGGGTTTACCATCTTCTGTAAAGTCAAGCAAATCATCATAAACAACTTCAATAGTATAATCTTCTGTTTCAAATAATTGATATTTATCTAAATCTACCCACTGAGCAGGATCGATTTTAATTGCATCGTCATAACTGTATGAAGTAATTGCATTACCCGAAACTAACACTAAATCATAATACGCTACTTTTGATTCAAATTTGTCAGGCAAAAAGGTGGAGCACAAAATGCCATTTTGAAAAATTAGTGGCCAACCTTCCAAGCCATCACAATTAAGCATTTTTGTTGTTGAAAATTTCAGTAAATCACCTTGTTTAAATTGATAAATTGAACACCCTAAAAACCAATATTTTATTAATAACCGTCGTCGTTGTACGTTATCAAACCATTGAGCAGGAAACCATATACCAGCAATATTTTGTGTCCCCTTTAAAGTCGGGGTTCGTATGAAGTTAACCGTATTTGTCATATATTAATCAATTTTACTTAATTTTAATCGCATAGATTGTGTTATAAATGAATATAATATTAATTCACCTGCGTCAGTAGTGACTGTAAATGATTTAGCTAATGAGTTATAACTATAACTTACGATCTTATGTGGTGAACGCAAACAAATATTTATGCTATTAGTGACATAATCAAATAGCGCAACTTGCTTTTTATCATGATTTATCACTAAAAAGTGGGTTCTACCATCATACGAGTCATAAAACAATCCAAATACAAGCCATTCATTAGGTACAATAACATGCATCGACTCTTTTTCAGCGGTAAATACACGCCACAGTTGCTCATCACCAATCGCTAAACGACCAAAACCTTTTAGCCATAATTGTTCAGCCGTAAGAAGGTACTGCAAATTAGACTTATGTTTAATTCCAACCAAACGATAAGTATAAGTACCTGCATTATAACCTGTTAAACAGAGTCTATTTTGATCATCAAAATAAAAATAATAAGCAGCACTATCATGCAATTTAAATAGTGCCACAACATTTTTATTAATAGTTTGAAGTGAAATTACTTCATTCTTTTTAGGTAAAAAATATAAAGAACACAACAAACTATTCGAATCAATAAACAAAAAAGTGGACCCATGTACATTATATAATCCCAAAAAGGCAATTAATGGTTTGTCTTTATCTATATTCAGGTTTTCGACTAGCTCAAACTTTTCACTATTGGCCTGCCATAAAAATAGCCTTTGCTGATCGTGAAGCAGTGCCACAATTCGCTTTCCTTTTAAATCCATCCCTAATACAGAGCCACTTAAGTGGTGATATTGAATCCGACAATTTTTTTTAGGCGAATGGATCCCTGTAATGTTAATACAATAAGCCATTGTACTATCAAGGTTTAATGTCAAAATACATTTACCATTTGCCGAAATAATTGGATTAAATCCAATATTTATTGGAACAACAGACTGCTGTATTATTTCTGCATAGTCACTATTGCTAGCAAATTGCCCCGCTAACATTTTTTCACAAAATATTGGAGCGGGTAAGCTTAAACAACAGTGTTTTGACATTATTTTGCTATTTATTGTTACCGATAGCTTTTCAGGTGATTTAATTAATCGTTCAATATTAACTTGGTGTGTTGAAAAAGTTGTAAAAGGCGGATTCGCACCAATTAACCAACATTCATCGTAAAGTTGTTCCGACTGTTCAAAATAATTAGCCCAATGACGATACATTTTATCCGTTGCAAGCGTTGTAGTCCGCTTGTTTAGTAAACATTTTAGATCGCCAATATCTTTAAATAATCTTAAATTAGGCCGATTTTGAATAATGCCCCAATAAAACTGACTTTGGTGATTATGAGAACGAATCTCTAACAATAACATCAAAATTAGGTGAACAAGGCGAGATACACCTACTTGTAGAATACCACAATCAAATAAAGCAATAATAACGCCATTCGCCTTGGACTTTTCTTGCATAGGGGTAAAAAAAAGATGCTCATAACTCACTGCTCGGCGAATAAATTCATCAGGTTCTTCTTCCGCTATTAACCATTCACTTGTCAATAAATGATCATAGCTGCCACGTTTTTTTAAATCCCCTAAACCTGATAAAAATTGTTGATCTTTCCATCGGCTTTCTTTTGTTGGTCCTAACAGGTTATTAAGTTGTAAAAGTAGATCCGCTACTATCGGTTGCAAATTTTCATCGAACCATGATAACCAAGGTTGCCAAGCTCGAAACGGTTTGGGTAATGGATTATTTGACATATTCAAGAAACTCTTTGGTTAATGGCCACTTTTTAGCTAAAGGAATAACTGCTTTAGGCTGATCCCATAAAAGCATCTGCTCACATTTAAACTTATAACCAATAGCTTCAGCCAATAAAAACAAAGATATCGACGGTTTAGCATGGCATGGTAACCAAAGTCGTGGTTCTTGGCTATCAATCATCGCATATTGCACACCATTTACCCATGGTAATAATGAGGATTCACCAATAATCACAACAAAATTATCACCTTTAACAAATTGATATTTAGATAAATCATATTTACTTAAGTTTTGTCTAAGATGATTAAACAAGCGTGGGACAACATCATTCCAAGCGACCACAGCGACAGGTACTACTGGATCATTATTAAGTTGCCAATGCCATTGAATATAAGTATCACTACACATTCTGGGCTATCAATTCAATTAATTGCGTTCTTAACTGCTTTAGTTGCTCTGGAATGGTATCAACGGAATAATTGGCATCAATTTCACGTAAGACACTTTCTATTTGTTGAGCATCATTATTTACACAATGTGTAGCAAGCTCTATCAATCTTTCTAAACGAGCGTTGGGTTGTTGAGCTGCTGACTCCGTAGCATAAAAAAGTTGAGAATTATTAGATAATGTAAAGACATCTTTTAATATCTCTTGCCCTCTCTGCTGCGTATCAATGGTAGGTAAAACATAAAACAGTGGCCATAAATCTTGTTTTTCAGCCTCAAGCCTTCCATTAACCAAAGCTGCTGCTGCAATAAGCTTTAGTGTTTTAACTACACGCCTATCCGATAAGCTAATGCCATTTTGTCGGAGTAATCTAATTGCATCCGCAAACGGCGAAAAAATTTTATCAAGATTAACATTTTTGACTTGCTCACTTAGCTCAGCAAGTTCATCTAAAGATAAGGAAGAATCTATTTCAGCATATTCGGCTTGCCAACCACCAGCAAGCATATCTTCGATGAAGTTATCTGCAACAGGTTCAACAAAAAGATGGAGTAAAAAGCGATCTGCAAAAGCAGCCAAACCATCATCATCAGGCAAGCTATTTGATGCGGCAATACAAATTTTTAACGGGCAGGTGATTTTCGTGTGACCTCGCCGAAATTGGCGTTCATTTAAAATACCTAATAATGTATTTAAAATTGCAGTTGAACCTAAAAAAACTTCATCTAAAAAAACAATTTCTGCCTCTGGTAACATACCACTAGTATCTGTTTCAACCTTTCCTTCACGAAGTTTTTTAAGATCAACGGTTCCAAAAAGTTCTGAAGGTTCGGTAAATCGACCTAACAAATATTCAAAATACTGACCATTCATCGTTTTAGCTATACGCCTTACTACCGCACTTTTCGCTGTACCAGGTGCTCCAATGACTAATAAATGCTCTTTAGCAATTGCAGCAAGGATGATAAGTTCAGCTAGTTGTTCTCGACCAATAAAACCTTGAGTGGCAACCTTAATACATTGCCTAATTTTAGATACGTTTTCCATTATATTTCTTTATATTTTTTAGATTAAAATAATTCAAATCTTATTTTGGTCAATTATAATACAACTATTTTTCAAAATAATACAATTGTTATTTAGCTTTAATTTCTTCATAAAATTCAGCTAATTTAGTTTTAGCTTCGCTCAATTCTTTTTGAGTTTCACTTAATTTTAGCTTTTGTTTAGCTATTTTTTGGGCGTCTCCTTTTGCTTGCGCTTTAGCTAAAGCTTGCTCTTTTTCGGCAACTTTTTTAGTCTTTTCAATTACTTTTTCGGTGTATTTAGCTTTTAAATCATCATCATTACAATATGTATTGATATCATGTAATGCTTTTTCAAGCCCTTGAGCTTGGCGCAAGTTACCCGCCTTTTTTGCCTCATCAATTTGTTTTTCCATAATGTGTTTTTTGCTAAAACAAGTTACACCTTGATATTCGTCATGATTTGCAGCATAAATATTAGGTATAAAAGCGATAGCTGTTAATACTAAAAAAATTAACTTACAAATTGATCTTATTGTTAATTTCATATCGATCTTCTCCCCCCTTTTTAAATTATTTTCTTAATTGAACACAATCAACTTTATGATCTTTGCCTTTGGTTAGGATAAGGCTGGCTCTTTCCCTTGTTGGTAGGATGTTTTCTATTAAATTCAATTCATTAATTTCATGCCAAAGACGGTTTGCGATGTTAAGCGCTTCTTGCTCTGGCAATTTTGAGTAGTGATTAAAATAAGAATTGGGATCGCTAAATGCTCCTGCTCTAAATTTTAAAAAACGATTGACATACCAATTGTGTAATAACGATACATCGGCATCAACATAAATTGAGAAATCAACATAATCAGAAACAAAAACACGATTATTGGCTTGTGCATAATTTACAGCGCCTTGTAACACATTTAATCCTTCAAGAATTAAAATATCAGGGCTATCGAGAATAATTTGTTCATCTTGAACAATATCATAAACTAAATGAGAATAAACGGGTGCTTTAACCTGTGCTTGACCAGACTTAATATCAGCAACAAAATTGATCAGTTTTTTAATATCATAAGATTGCGGAAAGCCTTTTTTATTCATTATTCCACGTTCTTCAAGGCATTTGTTGGGGTATAAAAAACCATCAGTTGTCACCAAAGCCACTTTGCGATGCTCAGGCCAACGAGATAATAATGCTTGCAATACACGAGCTGTAGTACTTTTCCCCACAGCAACGCTTCCTGCTATACCAATGATATAAGGAATTTTTTGGCTTTTGCCTAAAAATTTAGATAAAACAGCCTGCCGACTAAAACTATTGCTAATGTAATAATTAAGCAATCTAGATAAAGGTAGATAGATATCACTTACTTCATCCATTGACAGATCTTCATTAATGCCTTGTAGCGAGACTAACTCATCACAAGTTAATGTCATTGGCTCTGCATTACGTAAACTAGCCCACTCTTTACGACTAAATTGCATATAAGGGCTTAAATGATTGTTCATGTTTTATGTTTCTCTATTGCAATTAATTCTCAAATAGTTGGCTCAGATTATACATAAATCTCATTTTTTACAATCACAAATTAGCATTGATGCTTCATCATAGCTATCTGGTCAAGTTACTGTTAAAATACTAGCTAAATCTTTAACTCTGGTATTAAATTGAGATTGTATGTTAAAAAATAAATCGAAACAAAAAACTAAGAAAAGCCGTCAAGAGATCAATGAAGAATCTCGTGAACTAAAGCGTAAACGCAAACATAAAGGTTTGCCAAGTGGTTCCCGCTTTAATAATCAAGAAAATAACAAGAATAAAAATTCGACAAAAACAGTCAAAGATCCACGTGTGGGTAGCAAAAAGCCCATTTCCTTAATTACGGAAACTTCAAGTAATGTCACACAAGCTAAACAACCTACTAAACCAACTAAAATGGTTTTATCATCAAATTTATCTCCACAACAAGAGTTAGAACAACTAGAAAATGATCCAAAATTAGATAAGTTACTGGATTTAGTCGAGCAAAATAGCAAACTAACTAAAGAGCAACAAACTTATCTTGATAGTAAATTAAATCGAATTGATGAGTTAATGCAACAGCTCGGTTATACTGACGACGATTTTGATGATATTGAAGATCAAGACGACAAGAAAGAAGATATTGTTAGTTTGTTAAAACGAAACTAATGGTAGGAAAATATAATTAATACTCATGATTGTATATTTCTGATATGCGAGCTGGAATGCCATTGTAATAGTTAAGTTTCGGCTCGTGATTTAATGTCACAACCTTTATTTTTTATGCCTCTAATTAATAACTTAAAAGCGAGCGAATCATAATGCCAATATTAATTATGCTAAGTTTATATTTTGGGTTATTAATTTGCACATTGTTATATTTAAATAAAACCAATCAAATAAAAATTAAAACAAAAATTAGAAATCATCGAAAACTGATAGGAAAATTCGATAAAAATAACAGCACTAAACAGAGATTTAAACGGAAGTAACAGCATGACTGATATGCAATTATGGGATCAGGCGTTAATTGAAAAATATAACTATTCTGGTCCAAGATATACCTCTTATCCTACTGCACTTGAATTTAATGAAGAATTTAGCAAGCAGGACTTTTTATCGGCCGCCACACGTTACCCTACAAAGCCATTATCGCTTTATGTACATATCCCGTTTTGCCATAAACTTTGTTACTTTTGTGGTTGTAATAAACTCATTACTCGCCAAACAAAAAAAGTCACCAAATACCTCGATATTTTGGATATTGAAATTGCCGCACGGGCAAAATTATTCAAACAACGCACAGTAACACAAATGCACTGGGGCGGGGGTACACCGACTTTTTTAACTGATGATGAAATTACTCGGCTGATTACTTCGCTAAAAACGCACTTCAATTTTGCGGATAATGCCGAACTGTCGATCGAAATCGATCCTCGTGAAATTACGCCACAAACCATCGACCACTTAGCGAGTGTTGGTTTTAATAGGTTGAGTATGGGGATTCAAGATTTTAACCACGAAATCCAAAATCTAATTAATCGCAAACAAGATGAAGCACTAATACGTTCTCTTATCAATCAGGCACGAAAAAATCGTTTTCACTCTATTAGTCTAGATCTAATTTATGGTTTACCCAAGCAGACCGTAGAAAGCTTTACCGAAACACTCAATAAAGTGATAGATATTTCACCCGATCGTTTAAGTGTATTTAATTATGCTCATTTACCAGATCGTTTTGCCGCGCAACGTAAAATTAAAGATGATGATTTACCAAATGCCAACCAAAAATTGCAAATTTTACAAACCAGCATCCAAAAATTAACCGATGCTGGTTACCACTTTATTGGTATGGATCATTTCGCCAAACCCGCCGATGAGCTGGCTATTGCTCAGCGAGAAAATAAATTACACCGCAATTTCCAAGGTTATACAACACAAGGGGACGCGGATTTACTTGGGCTGGGCGTGTCAGCCATTAGTATGTTAGGTGATAGTTATGCGCAAAATCAAAAAGATCTGAGTAGCTATCAAAGTCAAGTTGAACAAAAAGGTCATGGATTATGGAAAGGATTTGATTTGAATCAGGATGATATCATTCGTCGTGATGTAATCAAGCAACTCATTTGCCACTTTTATCTAGATAAAAAAGCAGTAGAAGAACAATTTCATATCCAGTTCGATAACTATTTTGCTGAAGACTTAAAACTACTCGCGCCATTGCAACAAGATGGATTAGTCACCGTAAATGATCAGATAATTAAAGTTCAACCTAAAGGACATTTATTGATACGCAATATTTGCATGTGCTTTGATATTTATATGCGAAAAATGGCAAGGCAACAGCAGTTTTCTAGAGTTATTTAATTTGAAGTCGTTTTTTAAATTACGGCAAAACGCGTGAGTGATTTCTATAAAATAAATATTATGATAAGATTTAGTCTAATTTAATAAAAGAAAGTAATAACTTATTCATTTTATCGTGTTATTAAAAGTTAGCCTTTAATAACACAATTTTAACCTTTAGACATGAAATATTTATTTTTAATAAGGAGTATATTTATAAAATGGGATTGATGAATAAATTAGTAGAAGTATTTCCAACTCGCCCTTTAAAAGTTGTGAAGCTAAAGCAAGAGGGCTCATTACATCAAATAAGAAGAATATTTGCGGCAATATTTTTCTTTGGGTTAGCAATGTTTATAGCCCTGAAAAATTATCCTGGATTAATTACTGATTATAAAATATCACGTAATCCCGTTGTGGTTGATTATGATGTAGAAGGAAAATGCCGTGCAAAGCGTATGATTGATAATTGTTCAGTGAAAATTACCACAGATAAAGGACAAGTTATTACGCGTGATTACGTTTTCCTTGGTGGAGCAAAAGAAAATTATAAAGTAGTAGCTGTAGCTTCTGCCGATGATCCATCACTAGTAACAATCGATTTAGCTATTAGTAATATGCGGAATCTATTTTGGACTACGACTGTTCTTACTCTTTTGTTATTGGTGGTTACGTGGATGAGTTTAGTCCTTTTTTTAAGAACACATAAAATGATAAAAGTTATCGATGAAATTAACGGACAAAAATTAACCCCTGTTATTGTCCCGATTAAATTAACATCTTATGGTAAAACGATAACCGCTTTATATCGTGCAAACAATGCGCAAGGAAAAAATGTTAAATGTATAGCTCATTTTAATAAACACGTAGACGGCGGTGGACCAATCATTATAGGTGATATGATTAAAAATAAATGTAATGCCTTGGCCGTAGTCGGTGAAAGCAACACTATTCCTATTCTTCTTGATCAAGACTTTACACGCTGTGATTTTACTGATAATGAAATTCAAGTATTAACAGAAGCCCTCTCTTAATCTAGATATGATATCAATAATAGTGAAATCAGCTTAAATCTAGCTATTTACATTTTAAAATAAAGGGGCGATAAAATCGCCCCTTTATTTATAAAACTTGATAAAACTTTGTGATATGTATTGCAACGCATCCTTTTCTTTAAAAAATAAACAAACCTCACTTATTAATGGCTTGCTAAATAAACTTTAAATTTAGTCGTTTGGGCTATCACTTCAACACATTTGAATGTTTCATCTAAAATGGCTTGATACGGTAAAAATGAATTTGCCACAATGCACAAATAACCATTTAATTTTAAATGTTTTTTAGCTTCCTTAATTAAGGAATTAACCGCAGTGTAACTGGTTTGTTTACCATCATGAAAAGGGGGATTCGAAACAATAAGATGATATTTACCATTTAAATGAGAAAAAACATCACTGGCCACAACAGCCCCATTTACACTATTACTGGCTAACGTCATTTTGCTCGACTCAATTGCTGCGCTACTAACATCGGATAACGTCAGTTCTATATCAGGGCATAATTTACCAAGCACTGTAGATAATATACCCGAGCCACAGCCCACATCCAATACATTGCCTTTTATAATATCAGCATGATCTATTAATGCATTTAATAATAACTCACTGCCTGCATCTAACCCTTTTTGGCTAAATACACCTGGCAAACTTTTAATTTCGATATCTTGATTTTCAATAGTTAAATGATAACTTAACCACCACTCATTAAGATCAAACGCTAAACGGCTTTCTGCCTGAAAATGATATAACCCACAACGTCTTGCGCTATCTATTTTTTGAATTGTTCCAAAATCGCCTAATAAAGATTCAACACTTTTTACGCCTGTGCGATTTTCACCAATAATAAAAATATCACTCCCTTTAGGCATATTATGTAATAAATACGATAGCTGAAACTGCGCTTCACTTTTCGTTTTGGGCCAATAGTAAATCAGTGTGTTCATTCCAACGTAAAAATCCGCTTCTGGTAACAACGAAAAATAGGTATGATTGCCTCGTGCGCTATTTTTTAAACGTAAATACGTATGAAATTGTGTGCAATGAATCTTAACTTGATTTGCTGACATAACCGATGGATAACTATCTTGGATATCACCTGCTATCACCACATTTTTATCGTTAAAAAATGCTTGGTGGCGCTCAAGAACCTGACTTGCAGGAGTAAAAGTGGATATGACCATATTTCCTCGATGAAAAACCTTTATAAATTGATGCGTTGATTATACAATTAACCACCTTTAATCTCTAATAAAAAACGTAAGTCGATAATGACGCAACAAGATTGGTACCTAAAGCAATGCAATATAACGCAGTATGTTTTGCGCAGACCAGCCGCATTGAAAGGTGAAGTATCCACACACATTAGTGACGAGATTCGTTTAATCGTTGTGGCCGAACAAAAACCAACGCAAAAAATCTATTTTGATATTTTAAATGCTATTCGCCTTACCGAAGAGCAAGTACTGGTCTTAACGCCTTCACAGCTTATTATACCTGCTAGTGAGATTAAAACTGTTGTTTGGTTTATTGATATTAAACCTGATGAGCATTGGGAGCATTCACTCACAATTCAAACCATAAGTTTAGACTTACTTGCAAATGCATCACAACAAAAACGCCAACTTTGGCAACAATTATGTCAATATGAAAACGATTTCCACCCTAACAAAAAATGATTTAACTAAAGCCTTTAAATTAGAACAGATCTGCCATGCGATACCGTGGTCAAAACAGACATTCTTTTCAAACCACGGGAATGGGTATTTAAATTTTAAAATAACTGTCGATAATCAGCTAGTAGGATTTTGTATCTGCCACCAAGCATTTGATGAAGCTGAGTTATTTAATATCGCTATCCATCCCAATTTTAGAAAACAAGGGCTGGCTAGAGATCTACTCAACCACTTGATAGAGAAATTAATAACCATAACATCGCCAAGCCCAATTACAACACTTTGGCTTGAAGTAAGGCAATCAAATTCGCCTGCAATGAGGCTATATCAATCATTGGGTTTTAACCAAATAACAGTTCGAAAAGGCTATTACCCAACAACTGATGGTAAACGAGAAGATGCAATTATTATGGCTTATACATTAGCTTTTTGACATCCTTCACACACTAAATAATGGGTGAATGACTACCACCACCGTCGTTTACCCTTTACATTTCATCCCTGAAAGCAAGATGTTACGGCTTAACGGATAAAGACATCTGAGAGAGTAATCATGCAAAGTAATACAGCCCTACTATTTGTCAATGGTGAGCCACCGAAGTTTTACCCCAACAATTCAGATAGTTATACCTATATTGCAGCAACTGACGGCGCTTATCATAACTATTTGATAAACTCACCGATTATACCCAATTTTATTATTGGTGATTTAGATAGTTTCAATAATAACCTTACCATTCCAAAGCAAACTGAAATTATCCACACTCCCGATCAAAATAAAACGGATTTTGAAAAGGCAATCTTGTTTTTAGCAGATAAAGGCGTAACCACATTCGATATTTATGGCGCTTGCGGTCATGCTAGCGATCACTTTTTAGGTAATATTTCTGTTGCAATGAGATATTATCATCGATTTCAAATAACATTTTATGATAATTATTGCTATTTCTTTTTTGCCAAACGTTATCAAAAGATGACTAATGTAAAAAATCGTATTATTTCGCTAATGCCACTTACAAAAGTGACTGGTTTAACTATCACAGGTTTTCAGTATCCATTAACAAAGCAAACGCTATCATTGGGTGGATGTGTAAGTTTAAGAAACAAAATTATTAGTGATTTGGCTAAAATATCATTTAAAAACGGTGATTTAATCGTCTTTGTTGAGGATTTACGTAATGTTAATTGACACGCATATTTACATTACTTTACAATAATTTTCCCCAAAAAAATAAGTATAATTTATTGGTCAAGGAAACTCACCATGCTTCTAAAAAAACTTTCTGTGCTTGTTTGTGCTTCATTTATTTCTTGTATGTCTTTTGCACAGACCAATACCGAGCAACGTGAAACAGACAAAGTAATCGATACATTTCTTCAATGTGATAATCAGTTTTTTGAACAACTTGCTAAACACCAAGAATCAATCAACCAATATGTTGATTTAGCAACTACACCTGAACAGGTCACCTATATTCCTGTTAAGGCTATTCAAAATCTTGATGAAAACCAAGTCATGCTAAAAAAACCACTTGAATATCATGATTTGAAGATTATTGGCTATCGTAATATTTATATTCCAACCTCCTTGTATGGTTATTTTTTATATTGGGGTTTTATCTTTGATAATAATGAAATTGAGGTTAAAAATGCTTTAAATAATATTAATTGGTTGCCATACAATACCAATATTTACATAGCAAATTCCCAAATTTATGATCACAAATTGAATCCTGCAACATGGCAAGACGATCCTTATACTATTGATGGCGTTATACCAAGGATCGGAACCATTAATAAAGCACTTTACTTAGAACAAATTGCCAATAACCAAAGTAGTGTTTTTTGTTCTATCCAAGGTGATATAGAGAAAAAAGAGCTATTTGTTATTCGACCAGATCTAAAACCAATTATTGAAAAACAAGAAGCTGAGCTTCAAGAAAAAATCAAAGCATATAAAGAAAAGATGCAAAAGAAAAAAGAAAAACAGGAACAGGAACAGGAACAGGAACAACAACCTCAAACGCACATTAATCCTATAGAAACTACCTCAAAAGATGGAGATAATATTTAGATGAAAAAGGTCAGTTTATTTTTAATTCTCTTTTCTTTTGCCACATTTAGTCATGCTGCTGAAGAAAAAATCGATAATGACGCTAAAAAAAATGAAAATACAGCAGCTGAGAGCTTGAAAGATCCTAGAGTTGGTGAACAATTTATTCCCATATCGAAATCGAACGAAGATAATATTGTTGGTTATTCTTTTTTAGATAGAAAATCGATTAAACTTCACCCTTTTAATACTAAAATTCGTGTATTTAGTGAAGTGACTAACTACAGTCCAGCATTAGTTCAAAAAAATAATGATGGCACTGAAACGCCTTATCATTCCATTAAAATTGATTACTATGCTAATTGCGATAAAATGGAATTAGCAAAAGGCAAACTCAGAACAATTGAAAACAACTTTGGCGATGGAACATTAGTCAATACAATTGAAATGCCAAATCGCTGGGTAAATACAAACCAAGGTAGTGGGCAATATAAGTTACTTGTTATTGGTTGTTCATTACCGCTAGCACCTTAATAATAAATCTGTACCTATTTTACTCTTGCCACCTTGTTGTGTGGCAGAGCATATCTATTTATGCTAATATCACGCCATTATTTACCTAACCGATTATACTTTTATGAATACCGCACAATTCCATGCACTTACTGATGAGCTATTTAATAAAATTGAATTGTATTTGGATGATTATGCAGATAAGCATGATATCGATTTGGACTATGAAGCAAATGGTAATGTCATTACTGTTAGTTTTCCCAATGGCAGTAAAATCATCGTTAATACCCAAGAGCCTCTTTTTCAGGTCTGGTTAGCCACTCGTATACAAGGTTATCATTTTGAATATATAAATGATAATTGGATTTGTAATCGAACTAACCATCCATTTGACCAGATTTTTTCGGAATCTGTAAGAGAACAAGCAGATCAATAAGGTAGATTAAAATCGGGGATTAATTTAACGCTCAATCCCCCGTTTCATCAAATAATTATAGAAGCTTACTTAAAATGAAGTTTACAGTAAGGTAAGATTAGCTAGTTTCACTACCAACCATTTAATGCCCTCATCAACAAAAGCAATTTGTACTCGCTTATGATCGCCGTCTCCATCAAGGTTAACAATCGTGCCTTCGCCGAAACGGTTATGTAACACTTTACGACCTAGTGTGTAACCATCGCTTTGGCAAGTTTTCTTAATATAAGATTTTTGTCGATCACGATAAGGTTGTCTATCTTCATTTGAATCGTAATATTTTTCTTTTCCTGATAAGGTAATATCGCCTCGATAACTAATTTCATTTAATTTATCAACAGGCAATTCCGCCAAAAAGCGGGAAGGCAAATTACGTTCTTCACGTCCATATAAACGCCTTAGCTCAGCTAATGAAAGGGTCAAAAATTTACGAGCTCGAGTAATACCAACATAAGCAAGGCGCCTTTCTTCCTCTATTTTTTCAGGCTCTTGGGAAGAGCGTAGAGCAGGAAATAACCCATCTTCTAATCCAACAATAAATACATTATCAAATTCAAGACCTTTGGCTGAATGCAGGGTCATCAATTGAACTAAATCTTGTTCGCGATTTGCATCACGGCTTTCTAGCGACGTATAAGCTAAAAAAGACTCTAAAACAGTCAATGTTTTACCCGTTTCACTGTCTTCAATAACCGTGTTTTCATTAGAAAGATAAAACTGCTCAGCTGCGGATACTAATTCTTCAAGATTTTCTAATCTGGATTGACCTTTAATGCCCGGTTCTTGCTCATACATTTGCAATACACCAGATAATTTAATAATCGCGTCGAGTTGCTTATAAAATGGCTGTGTACCTACTTCATTAAAAATAGATTCTATCAACTCCAAAAAACGACTAATTCCTGAACGCTGCCTTTCTGTCAATGCATTAGCTTGGATTAGCATTATACACGCTTGCCACAATGAAATATTATGTTGCTTTGCAGCCAATCTAACTTTATCTAGCGTAACATGACCAATACCTCGTGGCGGAGTATTGACTGTAGCTTCAAACGCCATATCATTATGGTGGTCGTGCAATAATCGTAAATAAGCCAGTGCTAATTTTACCTCTTGCCGTTCATAAAAACGTATAGAGCCATAAATCTGATAAGGTAATCCAGCTTGTAACAAGGTATCTTCAAAGATGCGTGATTGCGCATTATTTCGGTACAAAATTGCACAACTTGCATAATTTTCGCCTTCTTGATGCAGTTTTTTTATTTGACCAATAACAAATCTGGCTTCATCAACATCATTAAAGCCAACATAAAGCGAAATCAGCTCACCATTGCCTCTATCTGTCCATAAGTTTTTTCCCAACCGATTTTTATTTTGTGCAATTAATTTATTTGCTACATCAAGAATATTACCTGTCGAACGGTAATTTTGCTCTAATCGAATTATTTCAGTTTCAGGATAATCATTAATAAATAATTGAAGATTATCTGCATTCGCACCACGCCAACTATAGATAGATTGATCATCATCCCCGACTATCATTACATTGGCAGTTCCACCTGCTAACTTTTGTACAAAGCGGTATTGAATATGATTTGTGTCTTGAAATTCATCAATGAGAATATTGCAAAAACGGTGATGACAATAAGCTAATACTTCATTATCACGGCAAAGCAGTTCATAAGCTCTTAGGATTAATTCAGAAAAATCAACATAACCAACTCTATCACAAATAGCTTGGTAATCGCGATAAATCGTTTGCCACATAACTTGTTTAGGATCTTCTGGAACAATATCATCAGCACGTAACCCCTTTTCTTTTTGAGTAGAAATAAAAGCAGCACATTGTTTAGGTGACCATTGTTTTTCATCTATTTTTAGTTCTCGAAAAATCCGTTTGATGAGCCGAACTTGGTCTTCAGAATCAATAAGCTGAAAATTAGGTGGCAACTTAGCTTGTTCAGGAAACATGCGTAATAAACGGTGAGTCAACCCATGAAATGTCCCTACCCACATCCCATTAAAATAACTTTCGCCTACTAATGTTTGAATTCGCTCTTGCATTTCTGCAGCAGATTTATTGGTAAAAGTAACCGCAAAAATTGATCCTGGTGAATAATGTTTCTCAATACAAAGCCAAGCAATACGGTGAACTAAAACTCGCGTTTTACCACTCCCTGCTCCAGCAAGGACAATGGTATATTGATTATCGGTGGTGACTGCATTTTGTTGTTCTGTATTCAGGTCGTCTAATAATGATTTATTATTTTGCATTACGTTCATAACCTATTTTAGTAATCGAAAACATTAGCCAGCATTAATGTCGAGTGTATTGTTAATATTGTTATCATATCTTGAGCCACTATTGTCGACTTGTAGCTAAGAAAAAATAAAATTTATTAAGAAAATGTATCGCTGGTATTAACATAATTTATCTTCACTTAATTTTACTGTTTATTTATACAGACACAATAAAGATTATAGCAGATTCTCTAATTCTGACAATTGAGTTATTTCCATGTGGGGCAAACATCTTGCCTCCTCAAGTTGTAAAATATCGCGATTATAAATATTGATAAAGCAAGCTAAGAAACCACTATCAATAGCACCAGCAACATCCGTTAATAAATTATCCCCTACATGTAAAATATGGTGCGATGGAATAGCCAATTTATGAGCGGCTAAATTAAAAATTTCTGGAAAAGGTTTTGAACGCGTACATTCACCACCTCGTAAGGAAAATTGGAAATAATCCCCCAAACCAATTTGATTAATATCGACATTACCATTAGTGATCACCGCTAAAGGATAGTTAGCAGCCAATTGAGTTAATAATAAGTGTGTTGATTCAGGTACTTTCATCTTATGTCGCCAAAAATTAAAACAGGCAACGGATTCATCAATTATGTCGGTAAATTTTGATTTTGGAATATTGGTTTTACTTAATAACGATTTAATCGTTTGAGCTCGCCAAACATTAACATCATGATAGATTTCGGGATTATCGGCAAGCACGGCATACTTTTCAGTAAAATACTCAGATAGAGTTAAAGTATGCAACGGTTCATAACGCTTAAGCGTATTAATCATTTCGTCTTCTGCTTTTTCAACGATCATACTGTTATCATATAAAGTATCATCCAGATCGAAAGTCAGCGCTTTAATCGTAGTAATAGAGCGATAAAAGTGCATCTTTATTTTCCTCTTTTAGCTCGTGGGTGAGCTGAATCATAAACTTCAGACAGATGTGAAAAGTCCAAATGCGTATAAACTTGAGTCGTAGATAAATCAGCATGCCCAAGCAACTCTTGCACTGCTCGCAAATCACCACTTGATTCGAGCATATGAGTTGCAAATGAATGACGTAATTTATGCGGATGGACATGACTACTTAAGCCCTGCTTAACGCCCCATTCGGCAAATCGCTTTTCAACATTACGTGGTGAAATTCGTTTACCTAACTTTGAAATAAATAGCGCATCATCCTGTGGGATAAAAAAATCTCGCATTGACAACCAGCGTTTAATCCATTTGATAGATTCTCGACCTAATGGTAGTTTTCGCTCTTTATTTCCTTTACCCATTACACGGACTTCACCATCAATCAGATTTAATTCTCGACAGTTAAGCGTAACTAATTCAGAAAGACGTAACCCCGAACCATACATAACTTCAAGCATCGCTCTATCACGAACAGAAAGAGGATCATTATGATCAATTTCAAGTAGCTGATTAATTTCGTCAATATCAATATTTTTTGGTAGATGCTGACCTAATTTGGGATTTAGCACGCCTCGAGCTGGGTTGGCGTTAAGATATTCATTTTTTACCATCCAATCACAAAAGCTGCGCAACGCAGATAATCTTAATGATAAGCTTCTAGCTTGTAACCCTGTTTGTCTGCTACGACTAATTAACAATCTTACTGCTGAAGAGTCTAAATCTTGCCAAGTTGAAATTTCGGCATCTTTTGCCAATGACATAAGCGCATAAAGTTGACGCCGATAATTGATTTGTGTGTTTAAGCTAAGCTGTTTTTCTGACTTTAAATAATTTAAAAACTGATCAACAGGCAAAGTTAATCGAGCATCGACATTTTGATTAGGCTGAGCCATGATCTTTCCTTAATTTATTCGCATGATCCATCTACTAATTAAAATAGGTAAAATTTCACTCATTTTTTCAAGTAATAATGTCCCTTGCCCTGCTTGGTAATGTTCTGGATTAGTGCTAGTAAACATTAACAGACCCAGATCACCAAATCGTCCTAATAATGATAAAGCTACCGAACCAACATAACCATGTTCTGGTAGTAAAAAATCAATTTCCGTTGAATTCAATGTCCCTAAATATTGTTGGCTATACTGTAAATGCCTAACACGAATAAAATCAAACTGTAACGTATTTAAAGCTAAATAATAATAATTTGACGGCGCACTAAGTAACCATTTGTCGTCAAAAAGATATAAGTAAGCACCACTGAGACCTAACGATTTTGCCCATGTGTTTAATATGACTATTAATTGGTTTAAATCTTGTGCTTTGAACAATTCAATTTGCAAATCCATCATTTGGTTAAAAAGTAGCTCGTTAGCGCTAGCATGTTCCATTAACAACGTAATTTCGGATTCTAATTGCTTAATTTTATTGCGCTGGCGTGCCATATACCATTCAGGTAATGAAATCCCCCCACGAACAGGATGAGGCACTTGAACACTCTCTACACATCGTGCATTTCGTATAAAAAAATCAGGGTTATCAATAATATATTGACTGACAATTTCATCATTCAATTGTACAGAAGATGGTTTTTTCTGGGATTTTCTTGCTCGTCTATTCCTAGTAGTTTTTGCAACCATAATTCATTTCTATCATATTATATGTCTAACGTTTTTGGGGGATTAAAGTCACCCTTTTAAAACAAACAAAAAAAATTGAATAAAATCAATGGGTTTTCTGAACGATTTTTACCCGTCGAAATTTTTCGATAACAAAGCCTTGTGGTTAAACAGCGATAATATCAAAATTAAATGGCAATAAAGCCATCATACACATGTGTAGCCGGTCCTGTCATATAAAGTGGTTGATGCCCACCGTTCCATTCAATCAATAATTTACCACCTGGTAAATTAACATTAACACGCGGGTTTAATAATCCTTGATTAATACCTACTGCCACTGCTGCACAAGCACCTGTACCACAAGCCTGAGTTTCACCAACCCCTCGTTCAAATACCCGTAAGTTAATATTATCGCGATCGATAATATGCATAAAGCCAATATTAGCATGTTCGGGAAAGCGTTCATGTTGCTCTAATACCGCTCCCAACCTTGTAACTTCTGCTGTTACAATATTATCGACTTGAATAACACAATGAGGATTCCCCATAGATGCAACGCCACATAACACGGTCTGTTCTTGTGCTCGAATTATATAAGTTTTTTCTTCTTTAATAGCCTTGAAAGGAATCTTATTGGGTTCAAAAATAGGCTCCCCCATATTAACGCGTACTGTCTCATCATCATTTACAGTTAAAATAATATTGCCTTTCATGGTGCTAACTTTTAATACACGTTTTCGAGTTAACCCTTTTAAACGAACAAAACGAGCAAAACAGCGAGCACCATTACCGCATTGCTCAACTTCAGAACCATCAGAATTAAAGATACGATAATGAAAATCGCTATCGGGCACATAAGGTGGCTCAACAATAAGAAGTTGATCAAAGCCAATGCCAGTATATCTATCAGCCATACGCTTAATCATTTCAGTTGACAGATGAACATTTTGCGTCACTGCATCAATAACCATAAAATCATTTCCGAGTCCATGCATTTTTGAAAAGTTCATCGTAAATTTACCTTTTGTTGTCAAACATATTAGTTCTTTATTTTTTTATTTTGGCTGTTAACTCGTATCCACGCAAAGAAGAATATAGTATGGAGATTATTAACCCTTCTACTATTTATAAATGCTATAAAACCACTTCACCTCGCCATAAATCATCCAAAGACTCACGTTGGCGAATTAATTTATGCTGTTGTTCATTAATTAGCATCACTTCAGCAGGTCTTGGGTGGCTATTGTAATTAGATGCCATAGAAAACCCATAAGCACCAGCACTACAAATTACCAACAAATCGTTCTGCTTAACCGAAAGCGCACGCTGATAGGCTAGAACATCACTAGATTCACAAATAGGACCAACAACATTGTATATGAATGGCTCATCGCTAGCTTGCGGTTGTTTTTCAGGTAATACGTTCATCCAAGCTTCATACAGTGCTGGACGAATTAAATCATTCATTCCCGCATCGACAATCGCAAAGTGGTTGCTATCTTGGTGTTTGGTATATTCAACTTTAGTAATTAACAAACCTGAATTAGCAACAATAGATCGCCCAGGTTCAAACAGAATTTCAATATCAGGATAATTAACTAATTTATTCTTTAACTCGGTGACGAGTTGCAATGCTGTCGGAGGTTGCTCGTTGTCATAACAAACGCCTAAACCACCACCAAAATCGATATGTTTAATAAAGATACCATTGGATTGTAATTTATCAACTAAAGCAAGAATGCGATCAGCAGCATCAAGAAATGGTGACAATTGGGTTAATTGCGAACCAATATGGCAATCAATACCTACAATATTAATATGCGCTAATGATCGTGCTTTTTCATAAATATCCAACGCTAACTGATAACTAATACCAAATTTATTCTCGCGCAGGCCTGTTGATATATAAGGATGTGTTTTAGCATCCACATCAGGATTAATCCTCAATGAAATCGGTGCGATTTTACCTAATCTTTTTGCAACTTCATCAATTCGATATAATTCAGGCTCAGACTCAACATTAAAGCATTTAATGTCAACTTCAAGCGCGCGTTCAATTTCAACGATTGATTTAGCCACGCCAGAAAACACGATCTTTTTAGGATCAGCGCCTGCTTTTAATACTCGTTCTAATTCACCTTGTGAAACAATATCAAAGCCCGATCCCAATTTTGCCAATAAACTTAAAACAGCTAAATTGCTATTCGCTTTAACAGCGTAACAAACTAAATGTTTATTAGCAGCCAATTCCTGTTCATAGGCTAAAAACTGTTTGCTTATGTGATCTGCTGAATAAACATACAATGGAGTACCATACTGTTTTGCAAGATCCGCTATAGCTATTTGATTAGCAAATAAGTGACCCTGCTGATAATGCAAAAAATCCATCCCTTTATTCCTTTATATTTTTCTAATCAATGAATCAGATTGAATTGAGGCTGTTGTTGTAGTTTTAAACTGTACTATTGATGCGGTTTCAACTGGACGATAAAGTGGCCCTTTTAATCCACACCCCATTAAAACTAACGTAATCCAAAAGATAGAGAGTAATTTTATAGTTAATTTCATATCGTATTCAAGATTATTTCGATTTTTTATGATGCTATCTATATTACACGATACCCATAGCAGTGCAAAGTGTAATTAATCAAGTCTAGATAAACCGATAGATAAAATTAGTAAGTCGATGGCGTATTGCAATAAGTAAAATGCCAAAACGGTTAATTGTGTTCTTGTTGTGGTCTTGTTGTTATTGATTCATATACCTTAACACACGTTAAACAATTTCATATTAAGCTCTACCGCTGAATTACTTTGGTAGAACTTAATACTGTGTAGTCATAGCACAAGAACTGATTCTAACTGTGGATTAAAAAAAGGTTAGTTTACTTGTCAAAAATAGGAAAATTGGTTTTATCACCTATTAGCTTTAATCTTTTTTGCGCAGTAATAATATTGGTTTCCCAATTATCATCGTTCGCCCACATTTCGATAACTAGGGGAGCCACATAATTCATGGCTCTAAGCGTTTTGAAGATAGCGGTAAAATCAACCTCACCTTCACCAATAACAAGATCCCTAAACTGACCAAGATAATTCGACTTAACTTTATAGGTATCTTTTAAATGAATCTGCACAATATGATCACGACTTAACATAAGTTCGGTACAAGTATCGTAATTCCATCCGGTAATATTGCCTACATCAGGGTAAGCCATAAAATAAGGCGAGTTGATTTCTTTTTTTAAAATTTCAAACTTGCTTAAACTATTAAGATATTGTGTATCCATAATTTCAACCGCCAGCATCACCCCAGCTCGCTCAGCTTGCTTAACGGCCCACTGCATACCTTTAATAAAACGTTGATGAGTTTGCAAGTCAGCGGGTTCATAATAGACATCATAACCCGCTAGCTGGATCACTCTTATCCCTAATTTGTAAGCTAGTGTAATCGCTTTATCCATAATGATTTTAGCTTCATTGCGGGTATCATGATTAGCTGAACCAAATGGATATTTACGATGCGCACTTAAGCACATGGAATGTAGTGGAATGCCGATTTTTTCACATTGATGCCTAAGTGAATAGATCTCATCGTCAGACCAATCTAATCGTGCGCGGCGCTCATCTGATTCATCGACCGACATTTCGATAAAATCAAATCCTAAGTTTTTGGCTATTTGTAATTTCTCTTGCCATAATAGTTGATTAGGTAAGGCTTTTTCGTAAATGCCTATTCGAGGCGTGTTTTTGGTTTGATACCGTTTTTCAAATATATCGTTACTTTGTGGCATTGTGATAACCCATTTTTTATATGAAAAAATACCATGCAGCTGATTTTTCAACTGCATGCTGTTGTTACCAATATTTTGCGATCTGCGTTCTTAATGCTTGCGCAGTTTGTTGACCGTTTTCATTAGCAAGCGCACGACCAGCAATAAACGCTTTAGTTTTTATGCCTGCAAATAAATGAATATCTTCTGGCACAATGCCACCGGTGATTGAAAGTTCAAGTCCTAAATCAGATAATTGGCGCATTTTTGCTATATCATCTTCACCCCAACCAATACCAGCAAGTTCAGCATCACGAGATCGATGGTATATTGCTTGCTTAATGCCAAGGTTACGCCAAGCTTTAGCATCTTCTAATGTCCAATGCCCGTATAATTCGATCTGAATTTCACCTTTAAACTCATCAGCCACTTTTTTACAAGCTTCGACAGTAGCAATGTGCGCAGCGGCTGAAACCGTTAACCAGTTTGCACCTGCGGAAAAAGCCATTTTTGCCAATATTGCACCACCATCAGTGGTTTTTAAATCGCATACTAAAATATGATTAGGATAAAGTTCTCTTAACCGTTTTACACTTTGCATACCTGCACCAAAAGCAAGAATGGTTCCCACTTCAATGATATCGACAAAACCCGCTACATTTTTTGCCACATCTAATGCTGGCGCTAATTCAGTTTGATCTAATGCGATTTGTAATTTAGGTGCTGCCATGTTGTTCTCCTATTTGCTATTTTTGACCATAGTAAGCATTCGCACCGTGTTTGCGAAAATAGTGCTTATCAGATAACGTTTGTTGAATTTTGATTGCTTGATTAAGTTGCCGAGTGGCAAGAGCCATCATAGCTACTTCTTCAAGTACGACCGCATTATGCACTGCATCTAACGCATTTTTACCCCAACAAAATGGAGCATGACCAGAGATAATTGCCCCTGGCATTGCGACGGGATCTAGACCTCGGCGTTTAAACTCTTCTACAATGACTAATCCTGTATTTTTTTCATAATCAATTGCAATTTCACTATCGGTTAGTTCACGCGTACAAGGCACATCACCATAAAAATAATCGGCATGCGTCGTACCTAGTGCAGGGATATCTAATTCCGCTTGTGCCCAAATAGTGGCATAACGAGAATGGGTATGCACAATACCACCAATTTGTGGAAATGCTTTATACAATTCAATATGCGTTGCGGTATCGCTTGAAGGATTTAATTTTCCTTCCACAATATCTCCCATTAGCGAAACAACCACAATATCATCCAGTTTCATATTGCTATATTCAACACCAGAAGGCTTGATGGCGATAACGCCTTTTTCACGATCGATTTCAGAGACATTACCCCAAGTAAAAGTCACTAAATGATATTTAGGTAACAATAAATTAGCATTCAATACCCGTTCTTTTAATGCTTGATACATGATTTAACCTCCATTTAAGGCACGATCAATAACGGCATAAACATCTTCTTTGGTGTTACAACGCCTTAATTTATCTAGATCAACCCCTGTTTCACTGTTTTCATCATCTAAAATTTGAGTGACCTCCATTAATCCTTCCATATGCTGATCCGATGTGCTACCTGCTAATGTCACTAAAACATCGACAGGCTCAGCTTCACCATCAAAATAGACAGGTTTTTCTAAGGTAACTAAAGCAAAAGCTGTACGATTTACCCCATCTTCAGGTCTTGCATGAGGCATGGCAAAGTTTGGTGCAATAATAATATAAGGTCCCATTGTTTTGACACAGCGAACAATAGCATCGTAGTACGACGGCTCTATTGCTTTAGAGGCGACTAGCATATCAGTGCCTAGCTTGATGGCATCTTGCCAAGTTGCAGCATTTGCTTTGAGTAAAATAGCGTTATTTTCAATTAGTGATTCTTTTAAAGCCATGGTGCACTCCTTAGTATTTAAGATCATTTAGAAAACACTTGTTCAATCAACTTTATCAGCTCATCGCCAAAAGTTTGTGGATTTAACATATTTTGTACGCCTAACGCATGTTGACCTTCATTCACCTCAATTTCATGAATAAGATGTTTAGATGCAACAATGATATCGACATTGGGTAAACGTGATTTATAATCAGTCACAGCACAAGAATCCATTTCGTTTGGGATGCCTTTTTTATTTAAATAATTAGCAATCTTCATTTTCATCATCATTGAAGAGCCTTGACCACTCCCACATACTGCCAAGATACGAATTGGACGACCTTCACTCACGGCGACTTCATCCATTTTTTCAAGTACTGATTCATTGACATCTTGGTTTTTATCGTTGATTTCAGGCTGATTTGTAGAAATAGCCTCTTCTTGGCGAAGCTGTTTAGCAGCAAAAAACATATAAATCAGGGCTAGAACAATAAGAACATAGATAAACAAGTGTGAAATAGATAAAGCCTGTAAAATCGGTGGAAATAAAATCGCCCAATCGGCCATTCCCATCCATGAGTCAATCGGCGTACCATTTTGAGCAAAGATATGAATTACCCAAGCAGAGCCTAATACCTCTATCATTCCCATGGCAAAACAGATCTTCATTACGGCTTTCCAACCACCAAAATGGTTGGCAAATACACCAATGGTTGCATTCGAAAAAAACATTGGTATAAAGCCAGGAATAATCATAATTGGCGATTTAAAGATGAGTAATAATGCAATCGCTAAGAATTGCCCTAAAGCCCCCCAAATAAAACCAAACACCATCGCATTAGGTGAAAAAGCATAAATTGCCGCACAGTCAATAGCTAATACCGCATTTGGAATTAGCTTTTCTGAAATGCCTTTGAAAGCTTCGGACAATTCAGCAACAAACATACGCACCCCACCAACAATAACTTGAATTGCGACGGCAAATTTAAGCCCTGTTTCAAAGATGTAAATGGTCCAATGGGTGGATCCTGCCATTGTTTGTAAATTATCTAACCCAAATGACAGCAAGATAATACCAAAGAAAATTGTCATCACAATTGTAGTTGCGGCAATACTATCATGAAAGATATGCAACCATTTTGGCAACTTTAGATTATCAACTGTATCGTTTTTATCCCCCAATTTTGGCGCTAACTTAACCGCAATCCAAGAACCGAATTGTTGTTGGTGGCCTATGGAAAAACCAGCTCCCCCAGTAACAGCCTCGGTCGGCTTAAACATCATATTCGAAAATATTCCCCAATAAAGCGCAGTGATAATGGCCGAATAGATGATCGTTTCCCACATGCTGTAACCAAAAAGGAAATAAAACAGCGCAATTAAACCAACCTGTTGGAACATAATATGACCAGTTAACATAATGGTTCGAATTCCGGTTAAACGTCGAAATACCACCAAAATAATATTAATCGCTAATGCAAGCAAAACAGAATAGCCAACCCATGAATAGTATTCGCCCATACCCGTTTCGACGGCGACCATTGATGCATAAGTATCAATGATAGAGCCTTTAATGCCATGGTACTCTGCCAATTTAGCAATAACAGGTTTGAATGTTGATACCAAAACACCAGATCCAACCTGTAATAACATAAATCCAACAATGGTCTTAATCGTGCCTTTTAGCACAGTGGTTATATCTTTACGTAATAGACAATAACCAAGCATTGTCACCAAGCCAAGTAATAAAGGTGCTTTTGTCATCACTTGACTATAAAAAATATAAAATACGTTATAAATTACTTCCATATGTTCCTCTCATCGGTTATTGACATTTTTACTGCTCAAACAACACTCACCTCTGATATTGAGTTTCATTTAATTGCCTTTCATCAAGTTTCTTATAATCCGTAAAGTAAATGAATGGAACCGCTGATTACTTTATTTATCATCGCTCATTAAAAACACTTGTTATATTCCACAATCAAAATAAATCATTCAATGATTATTTATGATTGTTTTGACAAGGATCACTTTTCTCAACAAACTATAATTTCATATGTGATCAGCATCACAACTTAAATAAAATATAAAGACAAAAAAAATTAAAATTATTATTATCAATTAATTAAAAAATATTAGTATTAATAAATAAAATTATAGCAATTGACAACAATACAAATAAAAATTACGATAAAATAATCATATTTAATCACAATGAAATGTAAGAAAAAATGAACGAAATTGCACGACATAATGAAATAGTAGCGTTAGTAAACGAAAAAGGTATGGTTAGAGTGTCCGAATTAATCGCAAAATTTGCTATATCACCAGCAACAGCAAGGCGCGATATTACTAAGCTAGATCAGGAAGGGCGCGTTAAAAAAGTCCGCAATGGTATTATGCGATTAGAAGAAATAAAACCAATTTGGGCACCGATTGACAGTAATAATACCGATCACTATCACGAAAAAGCCCGTATTGCAATTCGAGCTGCACAATTATGCAACAGTGACGAAAATATTGTTATAAATTGCGGTTCTACGGCTTTTTTACTTGGCCGTGAATTGTGTGGTAAAAATGTTTCAATTATTACTAATTATTTTCCATTAGCTTGTTACTTAATTGAGCATGATCATGAAAATGTCATCATTATGGGAGGATTATATAACAAAACACAAAATATTATTCTTAATCCTATTGCTAACATAACCGATTCTTATGCTGGCAAGTGGATGTTTACCAGTGGTAAAACATTAACACCAACAGGTCTTTATAAAAACGAAATATTAGGCGCTGTAGCTGAACAACAAATATTGGAAAAAACCGAGAAATTAGTTGTTGTAGTTGATAGCTCCAAAATTGATACCAAAGCCAATTCAGGCATGCTTTTTTGCCCTGTTAATAAAATAGATATTTTAATCACAGGAAAACAAGCTAATAAGGACGTAATTGAATGCATTAAGGAGCAAGGCGTTGAGGTTATTTTAGTTTAACAATAAAATTGTAGAAGGAACAGAGTATGAGTAAAGTAAATGAAATTAGCCGTGAATCGTGGATATTAAATACATTTCCTGAATGGGGAACGTGGCTTAATGAGGAGATCGAAACAACCGAGGTCAAACCCAATACATTTACTATGTGGTGGCTTGCTTGTACGGGGATTTGGCTAAAATCAGCGGGTAATACCAATATTTCTGTTGATTTTTGGTGTGGTACAGGTAAAAAAACTCACGCAAATCCATTAATGAACAAACAGCATCAAATGATGCGAATGGGCGGAGTTCGTGAATTGCAACCAAACTTAAGAACTAGCCCATTTGTTCTTGATCCTTTTGCAATTAAAGAAATCGATGCAGTGATGGCAACTCATGATCATGCCGATCATATTGATGTCAATGTTGCTGCAGCAGTTATTCAAAACTGTTCACCAAAAGTAAAATTTATTGGCCCGAAAGCTTGTGTAGAATTGTGGAAAAGCTGGGGCGTGCCAGATGATCGTTGTATTGTTGCCAAAGTGGGGGAAACGATTGAGGTTGGTGATATTACAATTCGCGTATTAGACTCTTTTGATAGAACATCGTTAGTTACTTTGCCAAAAGGCGTTTCATCTACCGATAAATCTATTTTAGATGGCATGAATGATAGAGCAGTTAATTATCTATTTGAGACATCAGGAGGTTCATTGTACCACTCGGGTGATTCCCACTATTCTAACTATTATGCCAAACATGGCAATGACTACAAAATTGACGTGGCATTGCTATCTTACGGTGAAAACCCACGAGGAGTGACCGATAAAATGACATCAGCCGATATTTTACGTGCTGCTGAATCGCTTAATACTCAAGTTGTGATCCCTTTCCATCATGATATTTGGGCAAACTTCCAAAGTGATCCACGCGAAATTGAAGTATTATGGCAAATGAAGAAAGATCGTCTTGATTATCAATTTACACCTTTCTTCTGGCAAGTTGGCGGTAGATACACTTATCCAACCGATAAACATAAAATGCACTATCAGCATTACCGTGGCTTTAGAGATATTTTTACCGATGAACCAGAATTGCCATATCGATCATTCTTATAATTGGCTAATATAATTATTAAGCCTCTATTAGGCTTCAATGTGTGGACTGATTCAAACAACACTTTCTACCGTCCACACATCAATCTCTTTACCCCAATTAATTAAACATTAATGTATCTTTCACGATCTGGCAGCCAGCAATCAATTAGTTGAGTGGCACTTTGTGGGTAGTTCTTTTGAATGTCGTAAGAGGCTTGTTGCACTTGGCTAATCAAATGTTGATCACGAACCAAATCAACAACCTTAAAATTAGCGATACCCATTTGCCGGGTACCTAAGATTTCGCCACTACCACGAAGTTCAAGATCTTTTTGTGCAATAACAAAACCATCATTACTTTCACGCATCACCTTCATGCGTGCTTGAGCAACTTTACTTAGGGGGGCTTGATACATCAATACACAATGCGATACGGCTGATCCTCGCCCAACTCGTCCACGTAATTGATGCAATTGAGCTAAACCCAATCGCTCAGCATTTTCAATGATCATTAAGCTCGCATTAGGCACATCAACACCAACCTCAATAACTGTTGTTGCAACAAGTAATTGGATGTTCCCAGCTTTAAAATCTTGCATGACTGATTGTTTTAAATCCGATTTCATTTTGCCATGCACTAACGCAATACTTAAATGGGGTAAACGGGCTTGTAATTCGGTAACCAGCATTTCGGCCGCTTGCGCATCAAGTGTTTCGGACTCTTCAACTAAAGTACACACCCAATAAACTTGGCGATTTGCTAAACAAGCTTGGTTTACCCGTTCAATAATTTCATCTCGACGAGTATTCGGTATTACTACCGTAGTAATTGGTGTTCGCCCTGGTGGTAATTCATCAATGGCTGAAACATCTAAATCAGCATAAACGGTCATTGCTAGTGTTCGAGGAATAGGTGTTGCGGTCATAATTAATTGATGAGGGAAGAAATTATCTTTAATACCTTTTTCCCACAAGCTTAGACGTTGGTTTACACCAAAGCGATGCTGTTCATCAATAATGACTAATCCTAACGAGTTAAACTCTACTTTATCAACAAACACCGCATGAGTACCAATTAATAACGTGCTGTCACCATTTTGAATACGTTCATAACACTGTCGTTTATGTTTAGCCGTTAATCGCCCCGACAACAGATCAACACTAATCCCCAACGGTGCAAACCAAGTACTAAAATTGTTATAATGTTGCTCTGCTAATATTTCTGTCGGCGCCATTAATACTACCTGACAACCATTTTCAATAGCATTTAATGCAGCTAATGCAGCAACTAATGTTTTGCCTGAACCAACATCCCCCTGAATTAATCGCATCATAGGTACTGGTTTTGCCATGTCTTGATAAATCTCTTGCACAACACGTTGCTGAGCACAAGTGGGTGTAAAAGGCAATGATGATAAAAACGGTTTAATCAAACATTGATTTGGAGAAAACAGATGTGCTTGCTGTTTTTGATTATGCTTTTTTAGCATCAACATACTTAAATGATAAGCAATCAATTCTTCAAAAATAAATCGTTTAATAGCAGGGTGTTCGCCCGACATTAATTGTTCAATATGAGTATCAATAGGCGGGTTATGTACAATATTTAAAGAATCCAATACTGGCAAAAAGTGGCATGCTAGCTTTGCTGGTAAAATTTCATTAGGTGGATTATTTTTTAACAACAAAAGTGCTGCCATGATTGACCGTCGAATCAATGCTTGAGATAGTCCATAGGTCGTTGAATAAATAGGTGTATATTTTTCTTGAGTATCATCTAACCTGACTGATGACTCGTTTCCATTGGCTTTAAATTTAAATTGTGGATGGATAATTTCAATATAATTTTTGCCACGTTTTATCTCGCCATACGCACTCACCCATTTTCCTTTAATCAACGAAGCTTTCATGCTGGGTGTAAAATGCATGAATCTTAATACGGCAATGCCTGAATCATCTTGAATATAGCAAATTAACATTTGTCGACGCTTAAAGGCAACTTCACTTTTGATTATAGCGCCTTCAATTGTAGTGAACTCACCAATAACCGCATCACCAATGGAACAAGACGACGTACGATCTTCGTAACGCAAAGGAAAATGCAATAACAGATCTTTGACGGTATAAATACCTAATGTATTAAATTTTTTTTCTAAACTTGCACCAATCCCCGTTAATTTTATCAACGGCAAATGATCAAAAAATCGCTTTATCATAATGACTAATTTATATTTCGTGTCACGCTCACTACATCGGGCTGTAGCGATATTTTCCGCATTAATTCATTAAGTTGCTGAGTGTTTTTCACTTCTATTTGCAAAATGATGGTATAAATTTGTCTGTCTTTTTCTTCGGTATTTAACCACTGCAAGTGGGTATTTTCACCATTAATAATTGAAAGGAGATTCGCTAAAGCGCCTTGAACATTTAAAATATCAACCCAAATTTCAACAACAAAGCGTTGAGAAATATCTGGCGCCCATTTAAGCGGAATATATCTTTCTGGATTATTTTGATAGTCTGAAATATTTCGGCAAGATTCGTGATGCACTATCAGCCCCTTTTCTGGGCTGACATGTCCCACGATAGGATCGTTTGGAATAGGATGGCAACATTTAGAAAACGTAACCAAAACGCCTTCACTACCCGTGATAACTAGTGTTTTATTGGGTTCTGTTTTATTTTGTAATAGCGATTTATGTTCTAATCCTTTAGCTATAAAATGGCTCATAATATTGCCTAGCCCAATTTCGGACAAAACATCATCAAAAGTTGGCAATTTAGCTAACTCAGCTGCACGAGCTTTTTGGCTTGATGATAACTCACTAATACCGCCAGATTTAACTAACGAAAGATCGAGCAAACGCCGTCCCAATTTAATTGCATCTTCACGTTTAAGTGTTCTAAGCGCATGACGAATTCGAGACTTCGCTTTAGCACTAACTACAAAGCTTAACCAATTAGCATTAGGTCGCCCTTCTGATGAAGTAATAATTTCAACGGTTTGACCACTACTTAATGGTTGCGATAAAGGATAAGGTTTACGATCAACAATTGCACCAATGCACTGATAACCAATATCAGAATGGACTGCATAGGCAAGATCAACTGCTGTTGCACCTTCAGGTAGCTGAACAATACGCCCTTTAGGGGTAAAAACGTAAATTTCTTTAGGAAACAGATCAGACTTTACATTTTCGATAAATTCGAAAGAATTACCCACACTTTGTTGTAATTCTAATAAACTTTGCATCCAACGCTGAGCTTTAATTTGCGTGGTAGTATTGTTCATTTCATCGGTTTCGTTATATGCCCAATGCGCAGCAACACCCATTTCAGCCATTTGATCCATATCTTCAGTGCGGATTTGTACTTCAACAGGTGTTCCATGAGGCCCAATTAATGATGAATGTAACGACTGATAACCATTCGCTTTGGGGATCGCAATATAGTCTTTAAAACGATTAAGTCGTGGCTTATAAAGATTATGCACTAACCCAAGAGCGCGATAACAAGCATCAACGTCCTTTACTACAATTCTAAACGTATAAATATCCATAATGGAATGAAATTGCTGCTCACGCAATTTCATCTTTTGATAAATCGCATAAATATTTTTTTCGATACCAGTAACTTCCGCGTCAATATGAGCATCTAATAACCGGTTACGTATTTCAGACAAAATTTGTTGTATAAGCTCTTTTCGTGTATTTCGCGCCGTTTTAATTACTTTTTCAATCACTTGGGCACGATTTGGATGCATTGCAGTAAAGCTCAAAATCTCAAGCTCTGTTTTAATATGATTAATGCCCAAACGATGAGCTAAAGGGGCATAAATTTCTAAAGTCTCTTTGGCAATGCGACGGCGTTTTTCTGGTCTTAAAGCACCAAGTGTACGCATGTTATGGGTGCGATCAGCAAGCTTAATTAAAATAACGCGCACATCTTCGGTCATGGCAAGCACCATTTTCCGAAAATTTTCAGCTTGAGCCTCTTGTCTATTACGAAATTTTAATTTGTCTAATTTCGACACGCCCTCAACTAAAATGGCAACATGTTGACCAAATTTGATTGTAATATCTTGAAAAGTGACAGGAGTGTCTTCGATGGTGTCGTGTAAAAGTGCGGCAATAATTGTTTCATAATCAAGCCGCATCTCGGCTAAATTTGTTGCAACTGCAACCGGGTGGATGATGTAAGGCTCACCACTACATCGGAATTGCCCTTCATGTGCATTTTTAGCAAAAAGATAAGCATCTTGTATCAATTCTACTTTTTTAGCAGGAAGATAAGATGCTACAACCTCTTTTAAGCTATCAAAATATTGCATAAGCAATTCCTGTAAAGCTTATTCGTATGATGGTGTGTTTTCGAGAAGAATCGACTCATGAAGTGTTGCACGTGCTTCTGCTTCTTCATCTTGACGCGCTTGGAAATCAGCAATATCAAGAATTTGTTTATTAACAAGCCCTTCTTCAATTTCGCGTAAAGCAACAACCGTTTCTTTGTCGTTTTCTTCTGGAACAAGCGGTGATTTATTTTCAACTTGTAATTGACGAGCGCGTCTTGCTGCTACAATAACGAGATCAAAGCGATTACCAATTTTTTCTACTGCATCTTGAACAGTTACACGTGCCATTTTTACCTCTAAATTGTTTACTAAAATGCTTCATTTGAAAGATCTGATATTCTACTTAAATTTGTAGTGATTTGTCTATATTAATATTGTTTTATACATTGAAATAAAGGGATCTTAGATAATAAAAAATTGCTAGGTTCTTATCATTGATTACGATAACTTTTCATATTCATCATCAATTTTATTATCCATATGCTCTTTACTTTGCACTAATCTCACAGCAAAATAAAGATCATAAGCAAAATCAATATGATCGTTATCAAGCTTAATATTCATTTGTTTAAACCAATTTTTGAGTGTTTTACGCCGACCGGATAAGATTAACATGGTGTTTCTTACTTTTAAGGATCTTACTAATTCATCAATTCCTGACAACACACTCACGTCTTTATAAGTAAAACAAGGAATTGCATCAACAATCACATAGTTTATTGGCTCTTTTGCTTCATCAATATAACTAATAATTCTCCGTTTAAAATAGGCAATATTAAAATAAGTTAGTGGAGAGTTAAATCGATAAATCAGAGTATTATTGATTGGTTTAACACCTTGGCTTATTGAATGAATTCGACCACTTGCATCAACACCTAACAATTGATCTTTCGGCCTAAAGACACGGCGCAAAAATAAAAATATCCCAAGTAACACCGACAGGGCCATACCGGGAATAATACCTATCACAAGAACTGAAATCAGTGTTGTTAAACTTAAATAAAACGCATCTCGATCAAATTTAAAAAAGCGGATGATTGTTTGAAAATTAATTAACGAAATGGATGAATAAATCAAAATTATGCCTAATACACAAGTGGGAATATATTGTAAAGGCGAAAGAAAAAACAACACGACAATACCAATTAATATAGCAGCAATAATTGAAACTAACTGAGTTTTACCACCATTGGCATCATTAACAGCAGTTCTTGATGAGGTGCCACTAACAACAAAACCTTGTGATAACCCCGCTACAATATTAGCCATACCTAGCGCTTTAAATTCGATATCAGCGTTGGTTTCATAGTTATTTTTGGATGCGAAACTGCGCACGGTTATCATCATACTGACAAAACAAATGATAGCAATATTCAGTGAGGGAACAACTAAATCACGCATCAACCCTTTATCAAAATCAAGCCATGATTTGGCAGGGATAAACTCTCCACTCACATTACCAATAATACGGATATTAAAATACTCAAAATTAAATAACCATGAAAAAAATGTCATCACAATGACGGCTAATAATGGCGCTGGATATAACGGTTTTAATCGCTTTAAAGCAATTAATATAAACAAAGTAAAAAATGAAACCAGTGCCGTGGCTATATGGATTTGCGATATTTTAAAAGGTAAATAAACAATTCGCTCAATCAGATAAGAATAATCATAACTAAAACCAAGTGTTTTTGCTAACTGATCAACCATAATGGTGATTGAAATGCCATTAAGCAAACCAATTAAAATAGGCTGGCTAAGCAAGTCAGCCAAAGCGCCAAGATGTAGCTTTCCTGCGATAATACACCAAATACCAATCATTATTGTTAATATCATGACTAATTGCCAACGTAATATGGGATCATTAGCTGCTAACGGCAACACAACAGCCGCAACGACAGCACATGTTGCCGTATCAGGTCCGACAATCAGTTGTTTCGAAGATCCAAAAAGCGCATAGACAATTAAAGGCAAAATGGTCGAATATAGTCCTGCTATCGCACCAACACCTGTCAATTCAGCATAAGCAATTGACACTGGTAACGAAACTGCCGCAACCGATAACCCCGCCTTAATGTCAAAATTAAGATATTCTCGCTTATACTGTAATAGGCTACTTAATCCTGGCATCCACAAAGCTAATTTTTGAAAAAAAGCATTGTTAAAAAAACGACCCATACTAATCCTTATTTTCCAGCTATGCTCATATCATCAATCAAAATCGAACCACATTGAATATTAGTTCTCGTTTCGATATCATTACCTATTGCCACAATGTTTTTATACATATCTTTAAGATTGCCGGCAATCGTAATTTCGCTAACAGGATATTGGATTTGCCCATTTTCAACCCAAAATCCAGTGGCTCCGCGTGAATAATCGCCAGTTACACTATTAACACCTTGTCCCATTAACGAAGTAACGACAACGCCTTTATCCAGTTTTTTAAGCATATCATCAAAGCTAGCATGAGTTTGGCTAGGCGAGATAAGCCAATTATGAATCCCACCGGCATGACCTGTTGATGTTAAACCCAATTTACGCGCTGAATAATTACTTAATAAATAAGTTTGCAACACGCCTTGCTCAACAATATTACGCTTAACTGTTTTTGTACCCTCACTATCAAAAGGCGAAGAGCCAATACCTTTTAAAATATAAGGATCTTCATAAATAGTCAGCCATTTAGGAAAAATAGCCTGCCCAACAGAGTCTAATAAAAATGAGGATTTACGATAGATTGCGCCACCACTGATGGCACTGACTAAATGCCTAATAAGCCCAACAGCAACTTCAGCACTAAACAGTACTGGAGCTTGCATGGTTGCGATTTGCTTAGCACCTAAATGCGATATTGCTCTGTCAGCTGCTTGCGTACCCACCCAACTTGCTGATTTTAATTCACTGAAATCACGTGATGAGGTATAAGCATAATTGCTTTCCATCTGTCCTGCTTGTTCGGCAATAACTGAACATGAAAGCGAATGTGAACTTGCACAATAACCTTGTAGCATTCCTAAACTATTACCATAAACATAAACACCATATCGGCTACTAAAATAACCACCATCAGTGCTAATTAGTTTTGAATGATTGAGCGCGGTTAATTCAGCTTGCTTTGCCTGTTCAATGGCATTATCGACATTTAAATCACTTGGATAAAATAAATCCAAATCAGGAGGATTAAATGCCATTTGGCTTACATCGCCCAAACCAGAACAAGGATCGGGCGATGTATATTGCATAATATTAATCGCCATATCCACCGTTTGCAAAATCGCCGAAGGGGATAAATCATTGGTTGATGCACTGCCTTTACGTTGGTTTTGATAAACAGTAATGGATAAAGCTCCATCACTATTAAATTCAACATTTTCGGTATCCCCCATTCGGGTGCTAACACTAATACCCGTTGATTGATTAATCGATACTTCAACGGCATCCACTCGTGACTTTGCTTGCTTAATAGCATTAGCGACAATAGCTGATAAATTTTCTTTCTGGTTTATCGCTTCTTTTTTAATTTGTTCAATACTCATTTTATTATTTTCTACAATTCTGCTAGTGATACGTTATAATAAGCTAGAATTGAATATTAGTTAACAAAAGAAATAACATGAATCATAATCAAGAGACAAATTTAGAACCCAACTTTGCTATTGACACCCAAGACGATGAAATCATTTACGTTAGTAAAAGCGAAATCAAACGTGATGCGGAAGCGCTAAAAAAATTAGGTGTTGAGCTTGTTAATTTAAGCAAAAACGAACTGGAAAAAATTCCTCTCGATGAAGATCTTATTTATGCTATTGAACTTGCTCAGAAAATAAAAAAAGAAGGGTATCGCAGACAAATCCAATACATTGGCAAGCTACTACGTAGCCGAGATATTGATCCCATTAGCCAAGCCCTTGATAAGCTCAAAAATCGTCACAATCAACAAATTTCTTTATTTCATAAACTCGAAAAACTACGAGATGACCTGATTGCGACAGGCGATGCGGAAACTATCATGAGCTTATATCCAACAGCCAATCGCCAGCAACTACGCACCTTAGCGCGTTTAGCCAAAAAAGAGCAAGAAGCCAATAAACCTACCAAAACGGCAAGGCAAATTTTTCAATATTTAAAAGAATTGAGCGATACAGAATAATCTTTATAATGTGCGCTTACTGTTATTAACAAACACTATACTAACTTAGATAGAGGATACAAAAATGGGACTTTTAAATGTACCTGCTGGTAAAGAATTACCTGATGATATTTACGTTGTGATTGAAATTCCGGCTAATGCTGATCCAATAAAATATGAAGTCGATAAAGATACTGGTGCTGTATTTGTTGACCGTTTTATGGCAACAGCAATGTTTTACCCATGCAACTATGGTTATATCAATAATACATTATCATTAGATGGTGATCCTGTTGATGTCTTAGTCCCAACGCCATATCCATTACAACCAGGCTCAGTGATTCGTTGTCGACCTGTTGGTGTATTAAAAATGACAGACGAAGCAGGCCAAGATGCAAAACTTGTTGCTGTACCTCATACTAAACTGTCAAAAGAATATGATCACATTAAAGATGTTGATGATTTACCTGAACTACTTAAATCACAAATTAAACACTTTTTTGAGCAATACAAAGCGTTAGAAAAAGGTAAATGGGTAAAAGTTGACGGTTGGGACAATGCCGACGCTGCTCGTAAAGAAATACTTGAGTCATTTGAACGAGCAAAAAACAAATAAAATTGAATAACAAAAAAGTCACTGTTAATCCAAAGCCATAAAATAATATTTTATGGCTTTTTATTTTATAATACGCCAACTTTTGAAGTAACTTCAGCGCTTGAATCATGCAATAATTTGCCTTTTATCAATTTCTAAGTAATTATCTAAAAATTTAAGAAAAAACTATGTCCTAAGAAAAAAAAATTATTATTAACATCTTGCTTTTGATTATAATTTATGCGGTAATAGCACTGGGTAAACAACAACGTTGAAATTATGAAATCAATTAACTTTAATAATGTAATTTTGATAGCTTTATCATGGTTTTGAGTTACATAATTAATACAGTGTTAAAGCCCATACGAGCCTAAAAGGCTAATTATTAATTATTGTTAGGATGTCTAGTAAATGAATAAAAAAACAGGCCAAGTAAAATGGTTTAACGAAAGTAAGGGTTTTGGTTTTATAACTCCTGCGGATGGAAGCAAAGATGTATTCGTTCATTTTTCTGCTATTTCAGGTGATGGCTTTAAAACCTTAGCTGAAGGGCAACAAGTTGAATTTGCGATCCAAGATAGCCCTCGTGGACCAGCAGCAGCTGAAGTTGTTGTTATTTAGTTTATCTAACTAATTTATTTCCATACTAGCAAAACGCTCACCTTAAAAGGTGGGCGTTTTTTATGCCAAGTAAACCTAAAATTACTCAAAATTTAGCATAAAAAAAGCGACCCAAAAGTCGCTTTTTAACCAAGTTAAATGCTAATTATTTAGAAACAACAGCAATTAAATCTAATACTTTGTTTGAATAACCAACTTCATTATCATACCAAGATACTAATTTAACGAAGTTATCGCTTAATTGGATACCTGCTTTAGCATCAAATACAGATGTACAAACTTCACCTAAGAAATCGGTAGACACAACGTCATCTTCAGTATAGCCAAGCACGCCTTTCATTGGGCCTTCAGCAGCCGCTTTGATTGCTTTACAGATATCTTCGTATTTAGCTGGTTTTTCTAAACGAGCAGTTAAGTCAACAACAGAAACGTCTGGTGTTGGAACGCGGAAAGCCATACCTGTTAATTTACCGTTTAACTCAGGAATAACTTTACCTACCGCTTTAGCCGCACCAGTTGATGAAGGGATGATGTTTTGAGCCGCACCACGACCACCACGCCAATCTTTATGAGATGGACCATCAACTGTTTTTTGAGTTGCAGTTGTTGCATGAACGGTTGTCATTAATGCTTCAACAATACCAAAGTTATCATTAATAACTTTAGCTAAAGGCGCTAAACAGTTAGTCGTACATGACGCATTAGAAACGATATCTTGACCAGCATATTCTTTATCATTAACACCAATAACGAACATTGGCGTGTTGTCTTTTGAAGGACCAGTTAAAACAACTTTCTTGGCACCAGCTTGGATATGTTTGCGAGCAGTTTCGTCAGTTAAGAATAAACCAGTTGCTTCAGCAACAACATCAACACCCACTTCGTCCCATTTTAAGTTTGCAGGATCACGTTCTGCAGTAACACGGATTGTTTTACCGTTAACCACTAATTTACCGTCTTTAACTTCAACAGTACCATCAAAACGACCATGAGTTGAATCATATTTAAGCATGTAAGCCATATATTCAACATCTAATAAGTCATTGATAGCAACGATTTCGATGTCTGAACGTTTTTGAGCAGCGCGGAAAACAATACGACCGATACGGCCGAAACCATTAATACCTACTTTAATAGTCATAACAATTACCTTCTTTTTAGTGTTTTTAATGTTAAAAATCTTTCCTGTAAACTATCAAATTTTAAAGACTTATTCAAGAAGATTCCTAATAATTAAACACGATTTGATTAAATAGATTAAAGCACGCGCAAACTTTATTGAATTAATACAAATAAAATCATTATGTTATTAAATAATCTTGAATAAAATTATAAACACGAAAGAGCGTGAAAAATGGGGCATTTTTGCACTTAAAAATAAGTCAGAAAACCCATTGATTTTATTGAAGTTTTTATTTTTTGTTTTTTATAAAAATCACCGATTTTTACCCAACAAACCTAACGCCATACTTACTCAGCCCCAGAATATGCCACCAACAGGTAAGGTGCTATTTGTCGTAATTCAACCTTTTTCGGCCTTTTATCCATTTAAGATCTCTGCATAAAAAGAGGTGTCTTCATAAGAAAAAATGATTTTATTTTTATTGTTATTAAAAGAATGCTTGTTTCATCACTAGGGTAGAAAAAGTCTTTCTAGAATCTTATAAAAATATTCGCTGGAACAATGGCGCTTGCTTGTTTGCCGAAAAAATTAATGCGGTATCGGTGAGTTTGTTGTTAAAAAATAACGAGTTTTTTGGGGGCATTAAAGTCTAAATTCGTTTTTTCTATAACAGAACAAAAGGATGGGGTATTGGGGTTAAATGGGAATGTTGCGTTCCAAAAGTGATTGGATTCTTCTAAGCTGATTCTCCTAAATGAAGGTAAGTAATTTTTCTCTTTTCATCAAGCGATAGCAAGCAATCTTTAGCGTTAAATCACCATGCGATTGGGTATTTTTGTTCATCAATAATTAATTGTTTCTTGCCCATAAAAATATGCCTATTATCGTTTTGTTTTTGTTTGTTTTGTTACGCGTTGGGCTATTTATACTGGAAATTCTTTGTTTTTATAAGCCGACCATAAGTGCGTAATTGCCCAGTTATTATATTCTTGAGCAAGAAAACTTTTCGCTATTAGTTCTATATCGTCAGATATTTGAGACGCAATTTCAAAATGATTAATTAGTTGAAAAGACAGTTTGAATGCTTTTTCTCTTAATATATTAATAAGTTCGATTTCGTCCTTTTTAAAACTTTTTTTGTTTAAGCTATTAAAGCTATTCATCCATTGATTATCAAACTCAGGTTCATCTCTTAGATCTAATGCTTGGTCTGCATTTAATGCTTTTAAAAAATCAAAGTTGATTGGATCCGATAAATAATGGTTGATTTCATTAAGTTTGTTATTATTCATTTGGGAAAATTCCTTAAAAAATCTGGCACTATAATGTGTTCTAAAAGTACAGTAAAAAATAGAATGTTTTGTTTAATTTACTTTTTTTAATTTAGCTAAATTCAGAAAATATATATAATAATAAGTATTTTTACAATATGAAACAGGATTATAAATGTACAACATAAAACACATTGGCAACTTTGAAACGATGCCTGAACCAGCTGTTGCCATATATGAAACAAATATCGAAAAAATGCAAAGTTTATATGATGCCAACTGGGATATAAATGAAAAAATCCACCTTGGTGAATATACAGATATAACGCCTTTGGAGCTTGCTGTTGTCACAAATAATTTTACTGTTTTTAAGTGGTTATTAGAAAATAAAGTGTCTTTGGATGTTGGTCGTTTTACCATTATCGAAAAGGCAGCACAATATAGCGATGGTAAAATTATAGATCTTTTGCTAAAAAATAATGCGCTTGATTTTCTTCCCCTAAAAAAATATTCGGAAATATTAATCCGCATTCATTACGGGAAAAATTATGAAAATATAGCGTTATTTGAGCAATACGGAGTAACGGTAAAACAATATGGCGGTGCTGCGCTTAGGTCCAGCGCATCAAATGGAAACATGGAAGAAACAAAAATGTGGATAGAAATGGGAGCCGATGTTAATTATCACCAACCCGATATGGTTTTCCCTTATTCTCCAACACCGTTGATAGAAGCGGTCAGACACGATCACACCGAACTTGCCGAATATCTTATAAAATGTGGAGCCGATATTACCATTACTGATAAATATGGTGATCGCCCATATTCTCTTGCTGCAACGAATAAAAATACAAATTTGATGCAATTGCTAAAATCATTAGAGCCAATTGAATGGCATAATGAGCAAGAAAAACTAAAGCGCCTAAAAAGCTATAAAATGCCTGCGGATATGTTGACATATCTTAAAACATCGCCAGGTAAAATTCATTTTTCAGGAAAAGATTGTTATTCAAAATACATGACTTTTTATCATTTTATCGATTTGCTGGAGATGAAATGGAAAAGGAAAAAACTAATTTCTTTGATAGAAGAAGTTGACGGTTATGAGCTATACATTGTTTGGTCTCCAGCAGAAAAAGCAATTTGCTATATCGATCCTGAGCATCAAATATTTGCTAAAATTTGTTCTTGGAAAGAATTTATTAAGCACCCAGAAAAACATATCAATAATATAATAGATGGGGTATATGATGATATGTAAAGCAATGATCAGATGTTCAAATTTTTTTCATAAGAATTTGCGTCGCCATTGTCGCTAATTTTCCCCAGATAAAATAGTACCTCAAACTGTTGGGGGCAGATGCTAGCACCAAGCAAGGCATAGCATGAGTCTTTTGGGGTAAAAAAGGAATTATTTTTTATAAAATAAAAAACTAATAAAATCAATGGTTTTTCTGAATAATTTTTTAGCGTAAGAATGTCTGCTTTTGTAGAGAAGACAATAGTGTTTTTATGTGTAGACTAGGTTGCGAACTTTTTACTGAAATGCATAGATTATCTGAAACTGTTTGACAAACTATTTCTCGCCAAATTTTATCATCACCGTTATTTTTAATAATATATGTTATAATGACGCTTTATTTTTTAATAAGAGAGATTATTTTGCAACAGTCGTTACAAGATTTTATTATTGATAAAATTGATGATTTAAAAGGTAAAGATATTGTTACCCTTGATGTCCGTGGTAAATCAAGCATTACTGATTATATGATTATTTGTACGGGGACGTCTAACCGTCATGTTTCGTCTATCGCCAACCATTTGCTTGATGAAGCAAAAAAACAAGGCCATTTGGTATTAGGCAGTGAAGGAAAAAGTGATGCAGATTGGGTTGTAGTTGATATGGATTCAGTGATTGTACATATCATGCAAGAAGAAAGCCGCCAGCTTTACGAACTTGAGAAACTTTGGAGTTAATTACGTGAAAATACAGCTTATTGCTGTTGGCAATAAAATGCCAAACTGGGTTACCACTGCTTTTGGTGATTATCAGTCACGATTCCCTAAAGATATGCCTTTAGAACTTATTGAAATCCCCGCTGGCAAACGCACCAAAAATGCAGATATTGTCCGAATTTTAGATAAAGAAGGCGAGGCAATGCTAGGTGCTTGCGGTAAAAGCAATCGTATTGTAACGCTTGATATTCCAGGTAAGCCTTATACCACGCACCATTTAGCCGATCAGTTAGAACGCTGGAAAGTCGATGGGCGTGATGTGAGTTTATTAATTGGTGGGCCAGAAGGCTTGTCCCCAGCTTGCAAAGCAGCGGCAGAACAGAGTTGGTCACTGTCGCCCTTGACACTTCCCCACCCTTTAGTGCGTGTTATTGTGGCTGAAAGCCTCTACCGAGCTTGGAGCTTAACCGCTAATCATCCTTATCACCGTGAATAATAACGTAAGGTCAACAAAATAAGATGAGCGCCATTATTTTAGATTTACAAATTGCTACAAAAGAGCAACAGAATTTACCCAGCGAAGCACAAATTTTGCAATGGTTAGACGTTATTTTACCTCAGTTTATGGATAACGCCGAGCTGACTATCCGTATTGTTGATGAACAAGAAAGCCAGCAGTTAAATTATACTTATCGCCATAAAGATAAACCAACTAATGTTTTATCTTTTCCGTTTGAATCTCCCGTTGAGATTGAGGTTCCTTTATTGGGCGACCTCATTATTTGTAAGCAAGTTGTGGAAACTGAAGCTGTACAACAACATAAATCACTAACCTCACACTGGGCGCATATGATTGTGCATGGTTGTTTACATTTGCTGGGTTATGATCATATTCTTGACGAAGAAGCCGAAGAAATGGAAAATATCGAAATTGATATCATGCAGCAGCTAGGATTTAAAGATCCTTATCAGCCTATTGACGAATAAAAGCACACAATTAACCGTTTAACTCAATAGCAATTGAATGAGTTAAACACAAATATAAAATAAGCAACATTAATAACAAAGCAAGAAAGGAAAAGAGCAAATGAGTGATGATAATCACCGGAGACCTAAAAAAGGGTTTACATTATGGTTAAGTCAGTTGTTTAATTCGGAGCCCAAAGATAAAGAAGAACTGATTGAAGTGATTCGTGAAGCGGAAGAAAACGAACTTATCGATCCCGATACGCTCGATATGATTGAAGGTGTTATGGATATAGCCGAACAGCGCATTCGTGATATTATGATACCCCGTTCACAAATTATCACAATTAAAGACAATTATACCCTCGATGAATGTTTAGATATTATTTCTGAACATGGGCACTCCCGTTATCCTGTTATTAGTGAAGATAGAGATCACATAGAAGGCATTTTATTAGCTAAAGATCTTTTGATTTTTATTCGCCAAGGTGTTGATAATTTTGATCTCAAAAAAATCCTTAGACCAACCGTTGTTGTACCAGAAAGCAAACGCGTTGATCATATGTTAAAAGAATTTCGGATGCAACGCTATCATATGGCGATGGCAATAGATGAGTTTGGTGGTGTTTCTGGCCTTGTGACAATTGAAGATATTTTAGAGCTTATCGTAGGCGATATTGAAGATGAATATGATGAGGTTGAAGATCGTGATATTCGCCGTTTAACAACCTCAGTCTACACAGTGCGAGCACTAACTCCCGTTGAAGATTTTAATGATATTTTTGCAACTCATTTTAGTGATGAAGAAATGGACACCATTGGAGGGCTGGTCATGCAACATTTTGGTCGATTACCTTTACGTGGTGAAAGCATTACCATTGATGGTTATCAATTTAAAGTCGCCATTGCAGACAGACGGCGAATCATTCAATTACATGTCACCATTCCTGATGGTGCAACCGTGCCCAATTTAGAGTTACCTGAAAATGCTTAAACAGATATTATTAAGTATATTTCTTGGTGCAATAGCCGTTTTTAGTTATGCACCTTTTCATATTTGGCCGTTAGCTTTCGTCTCGTTTGCGGGTTTTTTATGGCTTATTGCTGATAAATCTAAAAAACAAGCCATGCTATTGGGATTAACTTGGGGTATCGGCTATTTTACATCTGGCGTGCATTGGGTTTATATCAGCATAAAACAATATGGAGAATTACCTCTACCCGTTGCCATTATTATTTTAGGCTTTTTAATCCTGTATTTATCGCTTTATCCTATGCTTTTTGCTTTTCTATTAAGAATGGTAAATCGTTTTGCTGGACAATTTTCATTTAAGCAACTAGTACTTGCAGCACCAATGCTTTGGCAAATAACTGAGTTTTTACGTGGTTATATATTGACTGGATTTGCTTGGTTACAGCTCGGTTATAGTCAACTTGATAGCCCACTGCGAGCCTATTTCCCTATAGGGGGAATAGATTGTGTTACTTTATTGCTTACTATTTTGTGTGGGTTATTTATTTATAGTATTAAGTCAATAACCATCAGAACATCCCGAAAGCACGCAATTGGTTCGATTATTGCACTGTTTACGCTCTTTATTGCACCAATTTCATTCAGCAATATTAATTGGACTACTGTAGACAAAACGCGCTCGGCTCATTTTGCGTTAATTCAAGGAAATATTTCGCAGTCAATCCGCTGGACAAAAGAACAGCTCAATAACACGTTACAAACCTATACTAAACTTACCTTAGACAATCTAAATAAAAATGAAATTATCATCTGGTCAGAAGCCAGTATCACCGATTACGAAATCAATCAGCAAACTTTTTTGCAATATTTAGATAACCAAGCTAGAGCTCATGATGCTGAAATTGCCGTGGGCATTCTTGATTATCGTTTTGGTGAAGAAGGATATCAATCCAATGGAGATATCTATAATACCCTGTTAGTGCTTGGTGAAAAAGAACCTTATCAATACCCAACAACCAATCGTTATAGAAAACATCATTTGGTGCCTTTTGGTGAGTTTACACCGCTAGAGTCAATACTTGAACCGATTGCTGCCATTCTCGATATTCCAATGTCATCAATGAAGCCTGGCGAAACAATACAACCTCAATTACAAATAAAAGGCTTTAAATTTACCCCCGCTATTTGTTATGAAGTGATTTTATCGAATTTAATCCATCAAAACTTTGCTTCTGATACCGATTTTTTACTTACTGTTTCAAATGATGCTTGGTTTGGCGATAGCATTGGTCCTAAACAACATTTACAGATGGCACAAGCTAGGGCGCTGGAATTTGGCAGACCTTTAATTCGCAGTACCAATACGGGAATTACTGCAATTATTGATGAGCATGGTAATATCGTTAAACAATTACCACAATTTGAAACAGGTGTTTTATCAGCATCTGTATCGCCCACAATAGGTTTAACACCTTATGCAAAATGGGGCAATCTACCCTATTTTGTCATTATGATATTAATGTTTATCTCACTTTTTATAAAACGACGTTCATAATTTACAATACTGGCATAATTATTGCTTATTATATAATTGGATTTAAATAAGTATTGGTGTAATTCGTAGCCATAATATTATGCGAATTATTGATTACACCTAGTTTCAATGATAAACAAATAAACAGTAAAAAGTACTTTTATGATAAAAAATAAGTTATAATATACCCCCTTTGTAAAAATATTAAAATTATTTAATATGATACAAACTAAACAGTAGGAGATGAGTATGAACAGAAAGACAAAATTAACCAAACTAGTGTTATCATTTGCAATGTTAGGTCTAGTGAATAGTGCCGCATTTGCCGATGAATTAACTGGTACACTAGCTAAAGTAAAAGAAAATGGTGTGATTGTCGTAGGACATAGAGAATCATCAGTCCCGTTCTCATATTATGGTGATAACCAAACAGTTGTTGGTTATTCTCAAGATTACTCTGATCTTATTATTAATGCAGTAAAAAAAGAGTTAAACATGCCTAACTTGCAAGTTAAATACTTACCGCTGACTTCTCAAAACCGTATTCCACTGTTACAAAACGGTTCTTACGATTTTGAATGTGGTTCAACAACCAATAATCTTTCTCGTCAACAACAAGTTGATTTTTCAAATACGATCTTTATTGTTGGCACTCGCTTTTTAGTTAAAACTAGTAGCAATATTAAAGATATTGACGATCTGAAAGGTAAAAATGTGGTCGTAACTTCAGGTACAACATCCGAAGTTATGCTCAACAAAATCAATACTGAAAAAGGGTTAAATATTCGTATTATTGCGACCAAAGATCATGGCGATGCATTTCGCACACTTGAAAGTGGACGAGCAGCAGCATTTCTTATTGATGATGCATTATTAGCTGGTGAGCGCTCGAAAGCAAAAAAACCTGAACAATGGGAAATTGTAGGTACACCATTATCTTATGAAGCCTATGGTTGTATGTTGCGTAAACAAGACCCACAATTTAAAGCTTTAGTCGATAAAACTATTTCAGAAGCGCAAACATCAGGTGTCGCCGAAAAGTCATACAACCGCTGGTTTAAACAACCTATTCCACCAAAAGGGTTAAATATGAACTTTGATATGTCTCCTGAGATGAAAGAGCTTTTCGCTCATCCTAATGATAAAGCATTAGATTAATACGCAGATATTTTCCCATAAGGACGTAGGCAACTGCGTCCATCATCTTATTTAGTACTATTTACAATTTTTTTACATGTTGGAGTATTTATGACAACAAGTTGGAATTGGGGAATTTTTCTTCAACCAGCACCATTTGGGGATACAACGTATCTAGGCTGGTTGTGGTTAGGTTTCCAAATGACCATATTGCTAGTTATTACATCAGGAACGGTTGCCTTTTTGGTTGGTTCGCTATTTGGTGTGCTGAGAACATTACCTAACCGCTTTTTATCTGGCTTAGGTACATGTTATGTTGAGGTTTTTAGGAATATCCCGTTAATCATTCACTTATTCTTTTGGATTGAAGTTGTACCAGCACTGGTACCAGAATCTATCCGTGACTGGTTATATAGTCTTGACCCTATGATATTTACTTTATTAATGTCAACCATAGGATTAGGATTATTCACAGGTGCACGTATTTGTGAACAAGTGAGAGCTGCTATTCAATCAATCCCTGCTGGTCAGAAAAGCGCAGGAATTGCATTAGGATTAACTCTGAAACAAACCTATTTATATATTTTATTGCCAAACGCTTATCGACGTGTGTTACCACCGTTAACATCTGAAATATTAAATATGGTTAAAAACTCGGCTGTTGCCTCAACTGTTGGTTATGTCGAATTAACCAAACAAGCAAACCAATTGCTTGAACATGCAGGCCAACCTTATGAATCATTCATTGCTATTACATTTGGATATGTAATTATCAATGTCGCTATCATGTTTGCCATGCAATATATTGAGAAAAAAGTGCGACTTCCTGGCGTATTAGGAGGTAAATCATGATCGATTTAGAATGGGGTCAAATCCTGCCTAATTTACCTTATATCATGCGTGGTATGCTATTAACCTTAGAGATAACCATTACCGCTGTAATTTTTGGTATCGTTTGGGGAACGCTACTTGCCATTATGCGACTTTCATCAATTAAAGTACTACATTGGTTTGCTTCATGCTATGTAAATATATTCCGTTCAATTCCATTAATGATGGTTTTGCTCTGGTTTTATTTGCTAGTGCCTCAACTATTAGAAAAGATTTTAAATCTTCCACCCACAACAGATATACGTTTTGTGTCGGCATTAATCGCTTTTGCTTTGTTTGAAGCGGCTTACTATTCGGAAATTATTCGAGCTGGTATTCAAAGTGTATCTAAAGGTCAAATCAGTGCATCACTAGCACTCGGTATGACTAAAGGTCAGGCATTACGAATGGTGGTTTTACCACAAGCATTTCGTATTATGACACCATTATTATTAACACAAGGTATTATCTTATTCCAAGATACGACGCTTATTTACACCTTAAATTTAGCTGATTTCTTCTATCGTGCGGTTAATATTGTGGGTAATAGAGATGGTTTAATCGTTGAGATGGTATTATTTACAGGAGCAATTTATTTTGTTATTTGCTTCACCGTTTCACGTCTAGTTAATTATTTTAAGAAAAGGATTACTCGATGATCTCCTTAGAAAATATATCAAAATGGTATGGACAATTTCAGGTATTAAAAAACTGCACAACAAGAGTCGGTAAAGGCGAGGTTGTGGTTGTTTGTGGTCCTTCGGGTTCAGGAAAATCAACCCTAATAAAAACCGTAAACGCCTTAGAGCCTATTCAACAGGGTAAAATTATTATTAATGGGACAGAAATAACTAGCAAATCAACCAATTTAGCCAAATTACGTTCTAAAGTAGGCATGGTGTTTCAACATTTTGAGTTATTCCCACACTTAACTATTTTAAAAAATCTAACACTTGCACAAATTAAAGTGTTAGGTCGAACAGACGAAGAAGCTCAAGAAAAAGCACTTAACCTTCTAGAACGTGTTGGGTTACTGGCTCATGCCAATAAATACCCTGCTCAGCTTTCTGGTGGTCAACAGCAACGCGTGGCTATTGCTCGCGCGTTATGTATGGATCCGATTGTGATGCTGTTTGACGAACCAACCTCAGCACTAGATCCCGAAATGGTAAACGAAGTATTAGATGTTATGGTTGAGCTCGCTTATGAAGGTATGACCATGATGGTCGTTACTCATGAAATGGGCTTTGCCCGTAAAGTGGCGCACCGAGTTATCTTTATGGATGCTGGCGAAATTATTGAAGATACCTCAAAAGAACAGTTCTTTACTAATCCACAATCAGATCGTGCTAAAGACTTTTTAGCTAAAATTATCCATTAATTCAATTATTACAGGGCTTATTGCCCTGTTTTATTACTCCACCCGAAACTTTTACCAACAAACCCGATAAATAACAATTCATTTAACAGTGCTTAAAATACTCAAACTTATGAGTTATTTTGTAATAAATCCACTAAACCACTATGCCTTTGTGTCTGTGATTTAATCGCTTGTATTAAAATTGATTCAACTGCATAAATTGCAACGGTTTTTTTAGCACGGGTAATTGCGGTATAAAGCAAAGAACGATTGAGCAACGGCGAATAATCAATTGGCAGAATCACATTAACATAATCAAACTCTGATCCTTGCGATTTATGGATGGTCATGGCATAAGCAGTCTCATGTTCAGGTAATCGAAATGGTGAAAACCCTTTAATTGAACCATCTGCGAAGGGAAAATACACTCGTAACTTTGAGCTATCATTTTCTGCCATTAATGTAATGCCAATATCGCCATTATACAGCCCTAATGAAGCACTATTACGTAAAATCATAATTGGTCTGCCAACATACCATGTTTCTTTATTTTTTAAATGAATCAATTTATTTTTAGCTAATAATAACTCAATTTGTTTGTTTAAACCTTCTACACCAAAATGACCTTCTCTTACGGCACAAAGTAAACGATATTCGGCGAATTTAGCTAAAACTGCCGCAATATCGTGCGTTCCGCTTTGCTTAATCATATTTAAATAATGTTGATAATGATTAATACTATCTTGTAAAACATCATGATAAGCTTGCTGAGATGAAAGTGCGTGATATTGGATATCACTTAACGACTCATCAAATAGTAATTTCTTAACAACCGTTGAACGTCCCTCTTTTACTGCATTAGCCAATAACCCAATACCAGATGATTCATTGAAGCGATAACTCTTTTGTAATAAGCAAATACTGTCAGTGATTGCAACTGTTTGCTTGCAAGCCGGTACAATATAGCCAGTTAATTGGCTAAGTTCTTTGGCTCGTGGCTCACTATAACCATGTGTAATAAAAGTACAAAGGTCACCAAATACGGCTCCTGCTTCAACTGATGATAGTTGATCTTTATCGCCTAATAAAATTAAACGAGCAGCATTTGGTAGTGCCTCAATAACCCTTGCCATCATATTTAAGTCCACCATTGACGCTTCATCAATCACTAATACATCGACATGCAATCGGTTGTTCTTATCATGCTTGAATGAACGATTATCTGCTTTTGCACCTAATAAGCGGTGTAAAGTGATCGCTTCAGCTTTTATATTTAGTGCTGTCACAGAGAGTTGTTCTATTGCTCGGCTCAATGATTCGGTTAGCCTTGATGCGGCTTTACCCGTTGGCGCTGCGGTAATCAAGCGAGCTTTTGGGTTGGTTTGCATAATTGCGGCTAAAATTTTGGCAACAGTGGTTGTTTTGCCAGTACCAGGTCCCCCCGAAATAATAGCAACTTTACGTGTTAATGCCAAAGCGACGGCTACTTTTTGCCAATCAATTTCAGATTCATTGTAGACAAAAAGCTGATTAAGTATCGCGCTTAAATCAGCATCACCGCTTAACTCTTTATCCAGCGTTGTGTGATTAAAATATTGAGCGACATTTTTTTCATCCAACCACATACGTTGAAAATAGAGTTTATTTTCAATAAAGATAAGCGGAGATAAACTTGCTCCATCGCTCACAACCCGATGATTACCTGCTTGTTCTAGTGTGAGTTTCCAATCATGCTCGCTCGGTGATCCTAAATCTAACCAAAGTTGCGGCTCAATAGTAGATTGAGTTAAGTAAGTAAGATCCAGACAAACATGACCAGATCTTACCTCTTTACTTAACGATAGCACCAAAAAACTAAAACGTTTAGCCGTAATATCATCATTTAGCTTCGCTTTATTGGTTAGAAAATATGCCAAATGAGTATCCAGCAAACTAATTTGGCTGTCTTGTTTAAATTGGCTGAGCCACTGATTTAACATATTTTACGTCTATTATTAAGTTATCTACAATCCAATTATATCGCTAACTTTATCTTTTGGATAAGTAAGTTTAAAGCTTAAATTAAGATTTTTATTTTCGTTTGGATTTAATTTAAATTGCCACATTAATGTGCCAGTCTTTTTATCATAATTTGCATCATCATATTTAGCATCATCAAGCACTACTGTCTTGTTTATAATATTCGGTAGCTGATCATAAACAATAATATCAATTGGTAGCGATTTGGCATTTTTTACATCAATGGTATAAGCATATTTTTGTGAAATATCATTACCAAATAACGAAGGTTTTGATGTTTCATTAATATTACGATTACGCGATATAAAAATGTTTTTATCTTTTCCTAAAGAGATATCCAATGTTTCTTTTAAATCTTTAGTAGTAATAAAACTCTCACCAATATAATTGCCATCAAAAAATACTGTCGATTTTCCAGGCAAAAGGTCTAATTTATCCCAATCAGTAATTTGTGCTTGTAAGTACACGCTACTATCTAATTTAGGAATGGCAATGTAATGATATTTTGCTTCAACTTCTTTGTTCTGTAACGTAAGGATATTACTTTGGGTATTCGATTTAATGGTATAGGGCAATTTAACCTCAAAGCGCGTGTTAATGCCTAAAGTATTGGTTAATGCATTATCATCAGGGCGAACGGATCTTGATACTTTTGCACTTATATCATCATGTTTAGAAAAAAAGAAGCCACCTTTTTCAGAATAGATATCAATATGCCAAGGCAATAAATCAGGCGCCGTTATTCCGTCACTTGGATTAGAAGTCGATAAACTAAAATCGATATTCTGCCAATTCAAGCCACTATTTTGATAAATATCTGCTTTATAAGTTAATTGTAACGGGGAGTTGATATCAGCAACACGCACATCATAAACTGGAACCCAACCAGCTTTATTGGTGACATAAGATAAAGTAACTGGTAATGTCATATCTTTGTCAGAATAAACCTTAACGATAATTGCACTGTTAGGACTGTTTGTTAATGCTTTGCGCTTATCAATTTTATCTTGACATTGCCTTATTTGGACATCTATCTGATCGACTTCTTTTTGACGTTTATTTTGTTCATTTAGTGTTGCGATTAAATTGGTTTTAATGAAATCTAAGGTATTTTTCATTCCACTTAAACTATCATTGTCACTTTTTACTAATAAATCTAAACGATTTCCTTGTAAAAGAGCAACTTGTTCAGATATGGCTTTTAATTGAATATCAGCCGTATCACGTTTTTCATGTAATTGCTGTAACTCTTCAAGTAAAGGCTTAATTTCGTCATTTTGTTTATCATTGTTAGAATAATCTTCATTTAATGACGTTGAGAGTACTTTTACATTAGCATTTTTACCAAATCCCACATTAATTGAATTAGCTCTAACACCATCAGCAATTCCAGTTAATGCAATTTCGCTTTCACCTTTAGTTAACGACACCGTTGACTGCCCTTGCAATTCAGCTCCTTGCAAAAACAGGGTTACTTTATTGAGTGTTACATTATTGCTGGCAAAAACGCTACCAGAAGCGAATGCGATTAAAAAAGCAATTTGTTGAATTTTCATTTTCATTTTTCTCTTTTATAAAAAATTAATTTCACCTATTTTAATATCTCATGTTATCAGTTAATTAAGTTATAGCACAATTATTAATACTCAAAAGAGTATTTA
>NZ_LZGV01000098.1:0-32425 GCF_001690265.1 Gilliamella sp. HK2 | reverse complement strand
TCCAATAAGCGAGTTTTTGACTTAATTGCCCAGATTGCCGGCCTAGGTGGGAGACTTCATTAGCGTCTATCCAGTAATGCTTATCCTCAACAATAAAACGAATTGTAAAGCAACCTTTATTATCATCGGTCGGCTCAGAGTAGACACCCGGTAGCGTTATCTGTGGCGCGCCACTACTCACTAGCTCAACTTCAGTGGGGATGTCATTTAAGGTTAGTTCAGGATAAAGAAAGCGGTTAATATCAATCAACCGCGCTTTATCTGTTTGCGTTAAACGGTACCATTGTTTTTGCGGTATGGTGTTTTGCGTTTTACCGTTAATCCCATTAATCCCACCGCCTAACGGCGTATTGAATGAAGACTGTCGTGAAGCGTCAAAATATATCAATGGTATACTAAAGGTATATTCCGGTTTGATTTTAACATAGCAATAGTTACTGCTATCTACAAAATGAATCCCTATGCCACTGTTTAAATAGCTATCTGCTGAGGGCTGAATTAATCTGGCCTCTTTTTCAACTAATATGATTGTCTTTTCACTTTCTGGAAGCTTGTCCGCTAAGGAGCGGGTTTTAGTGATAAACGCAGGCAAATCATCACAAGTCAATAATTCAATGTGTGCCATTGGCGGTAATTGCTTGTCTAATGCACGTTTCATCGTAGATAATGGGGCAACTTTAGGCTCGTCAAAACGTTCGGATTGGCTAACATTATGGCCAATGTAACCTATAAAATCGCCTTTATCGATTGGCACAGGCGCTTTTAATACCACCACTTTATCTAATTTTTCAGGTTTAAGTTGGGTCACTATCAGTGAGGTTAATTTGACATACCCCTTATGTGGCGCTTCATCCCCACCATTTTCAACAACCAAAACTGCCGGCACAGTACAATTACCAATTTTACAGATTTTAGCATAACCATTTTCTTGCCCAGCAAATTCAAAAGTCGCCGTTTTTGGCAAATAAGTTAACTTTTGGCTGTCATTCGCAGTGCCATAGATAGCAATCCCTTTGATTTCTACTTCTGGTTTGCCCACCTTTTTATTATCTTCTCGACAGATTTCATAATCCTTATTGGTTTCTGCGGTTTTTCCTGTCGGTCTATCGTTTGCTGTTGTGCCAATATCTTTATGCCAAACATAACCCGAAATATTGCTCAATTCATGTTGAAAGCCGTCTGGTGTTACCACCGCCCCTGCGGTTATCGACACAATTTTATACCAACCAGACATACCGCTTTTTTGTTCACCTAAACGAACTTTACTGCCTTTAAGCAATAACCCTACAACCTTTGTGTTTTTTCCATTTTCGCGTATCACGCTGCCAGCAATGGTGTCTGCGTTTTTCTCATCCACTTCTCCGGCTTTCGCTTGCCAATAATGGGGATAAGTAACCTGACTATCGCTTTCTTGTTCTTTTTGCTGATAACCATACCAATCGAGTTGATGCATATATAAACTGTATAAGGTTATTGAGGGTGGCGTGTCGGTTGCTTTTGCGACTTTAGGCATTTGTAACTGGTGTCTGACTAAGGTAAAGCCCGTTGAAAAATAAGCCACTTTTTGGCAGTCTTGGTAAGCTTCGTCTAACTGTTCATTGTCCTGATACACTATTTTAGGATAAATATTATCGACTCGGTAAGCAATCACTTCACCATGGGCCATACAACGCACTACATTATCATTATCCAGCTTTTTTAGTACGCCTTTATCAATATGAATGCCCCCATGCCATATGCCATTTTCACCAAATGGGTAGAAGCCACTACTCGCTTCTGATAATGCTTTATAATACGCATCTTGACTAAGTTGCTCTTCACCAACGGGAAAGTTGAAATTGTCGATTTTTTTTATGGTCATGTTGATTGCCTTATTCCTTATGCCGAAAAGCCTTTTGAGTTAAACGATACCTGTTTTTTTAATAAGACTTCGAGCTCTCGATTATTATTATTCAGTTTTGCGGATAAATGATTACTTGCTGGCCCCATCTTTTGCATCACATTACATTTAAGGTACACATTATCTTGCGTGCCCAGTTCAATGCCTGCACTGCTGATTTTGATGTACGAACCACCACAGATAAGCTTGATTTCATCGCTGGCGGTGATAGTCACTTTGCCGTCAACGCTATCCACTTTGATATCTTGCTTAGCCGCCATATTGAGGTTGGCATTTTGGGCTTGTACCTCAATATCGCCTTGGTTAGCAAACAGTTTCATGCCTGATTTATGGGCAAATAACCCTATTGCGTCGCCAGATGATACGGTGATGTTTTTTAATGCGGTGATATCGGTTTGGTTTTCACTGGTTAGGGTTAAGCTATTGCCTGTTGTCAGTTGGATGTTTTCTGGGCTAGTTAAGGCAATGCCTTCTTGCGCATAGGCCAGTAGGCCACTTTGGGTTAGCCCGCTTAAGTTGGCTTTAAGTTGGTCTTGACTGTCGGTATCTGCGCTGTGTGCGTCGGACTGGGTAGCGGCATTTTGTAGGGCTTTGGCAATCGATAAGGCATTTTCCAGTTGGTTTATTGCCGCTTGCATATCCAGTTGTTTGCCTTGGGCTTTGGGTTCGGTTTGGGTGGTTAAGTATAAGCCTTTGTTGGCGGCAATCGTCCCCCATTCATCCGTGCGCAGTTCAAAGCCTTCACCGCGTTGTGCTTTTTTTTCGTTAACAAGGTGACCTATGTTTAACTGGGTTTTACCGTATTCGGTGGCGAGTTTAATGTGCTCTTGCCCGCGCTTATCATCCATGCGCAGTTTGTTGTTGGCGGGGGTGCGAATGACATTGCGGTGTTTGTTTACCATAGTCACATGGTCAGGGTGGGCGCTGTCGTGCATGGCATGGGCAATATACGGCCTATCGGGATTGCCATTCATAAAGGCAATCGCCACTTCTGTGCCGTCAATTAACGGAAAGTGAAAGCCATAAGTGTTACCCGAATAAGGTTTGGCTAAGCGTACCCATAGGCTTTCATTGCCCTTTTTCCACGTTTTTAAGTCAAAGTTGAATTTAACTCGGTAGCGCCCGTGAGTGTCAATATAGCCATAGGTGTCATTATCAGGGCTAGTCACCCGTGCGGGTAAGGTGCCACTGACTTGTGGCCAGCGTATAGGTGCTGGGCGATAAGGTTTTAAGGCTTGATAGGGAATGGCGGTAAAGGTGAGTGCATAGGCATCAGTACGGTTACCTTGTCCTTGTACACTTAAAATGAGGATACCGTCATTAATATTCGTCAGCGGACTGCCGTTGATATTAATCCATTGACCGGGAGCAAGGTTATAGTGATTACTCTTACCTTTAATGATAATTTGCTGGCTAATCGCCTGCTCATGACGGATTTTGGCATACCATTGGCCACTTTCAATGTCGTTATCTTGTTCAATGCTGTCATCTTGCGGTGACAGGTTAGCGGTTTGTGGTTGGTTGGAATTAACGGCTTTGTCATTTGGCTTGCTCTGCTGACCTTGTCCGCTTTTATAATGCTCTTCGTAACGGTAATCAGTGCCTTGCGTGGTGGTGGTTTTGGGTTGGGTGTTGATATCGGTGAGTAAATCGGCTTTGGCATTACGGTAGTTATAGTCTTGAACAGTCACTGAGGCCGGTACCACTTCGCTATGTAAGGTGATATCCCAAACACTTTCTATGCCCGTATCGGCCATACCACTCGGCAGTTTATAGTCGATATTGGCCACCTGTGCATAGCCTTGTTCATAATCACTTAACACCATCACATCACAATCATGTTCGGCATGGGTTTCAAAGCGGAACCAGATACCGACATCAGCCAATAAGCGTTGAATAAATTCCAGGTCGCTTTCTTGCCACTGGGTGATAAATTCACGTTCAGGATAACTGTCTTTGAGCGCTAACCGGTAATCAATGCCGGTAAAACCGTGACTGCGTAGCACTTCTTCAACCACACTGACCACGCTTTGATTTTGAAATAGGGCACTATGTTTCCCCACAGCCAGCCGTGCTAAGCGCGAAGATAACACGACTTGGTAATGAGCTTCATCTTTATTGACTGATAGCTGGCTAAATTCGGTGATGACCCCATACAAGGTACGTTTATTCGTGACGGCAGGCAAGTCGCTTAGTGAACGAATAGCGGAAGTTAATGGTTTGTTAATAACAGGATTAAAAAAGAAAGTCGATTTTTGATTAAGGAACGCATCGGGCGATAAGGTTTTGTCAGGGCTGGTAAAGGTAACCACATAACGCCAAGGCTGGTTTAACTGCTCATCACCATCAACATGCAAAACTGAAATCGGTGCGGTCAGCCCATCAACGGTTAAGGTATAGCGGTTGTGACTAACACCCCCTAAGCCGGCCATTAAATGGTTAAACTCGCCACCGAGTTGATCCAAAAGGCGATTAAGTTCATTCGACATGTTTTGCTCTCCTATTATTCCTCATAATTTATTCCGTTTATTTTTATTTTAGTTATTATTTAATCGTATACTCAGTATGACTGAGTGCAAAAAACAGACAATTCAGCCAAAAAGCATACACTGTTTTAGTGTAAAATTTAATCTTTTTTTTCAATTGTTAAATAAATAGTGCTGAATATTAATGGGTTATATTAGTTAAACCAGTAAGTGATAACCGTTTAACGTTTTAGCTAAATAAGGGATTTAAGCCATTTGATGCTTTATGAAAAATAATTTATTAATCCCTTAAATTTAAAGTGATTTTATACTGAAACGGTATAGATTCCTGAATATTTTTAACAGAAATTCAGTAATTATTAATAAAGAAGATATCTCTTTTATTTATAACTAGTTATCAAATATAAGAAATTTAAAAATAAGTTAATAAAATAAAAAGCTTTATAATCATGTAAGTGTAAATAACTAGATGTTTTCTTACCATTATCATCCATTATAATATGTTGGTTAGTTTTATTAAGTTTGCATTGTTTATTTAATAAGCAAATATTAAAATAAAAAGTAATGATGAAAACTTAAATAAAATCAATATTTATCTGACAGTTTTTGAGCAGTTATTTTTTATATTAGACTATATTATTTTTGAAAGAGGATAGGTTGTTCTGTAAGCAATTACTTACAGAACGCAGAGCGATGATAGCAAAACTTGAATAAAAACTAGTGGAATAATCTATAGCATTGTAGCGTTATCCAATCCCATACACTACCAAAAAAGCCTGTTTCTTCAACATTTTGTAAAGCAACAAGTGGCTGTTCGTTAATAACTTTACCGTCAAGTAAAAATTGCATTTTGCCCACTGTTGCGCCCTTAGCTATTGGTGCATAAATATAATCATCAATTTTATATTCAACTTGTACATCTGCTGAACGGCCTTTTGGCACTGTGATAAAGGCACCATTAATTGCACCTAATTGAATTTTATTTTCATCGCCATACCAAATAGTTTCAGTTGCTAATGGCGCACCTGCTTTTATAGGATTTGCTGTTTCAAAAAAGCGGAATCCCCATACTAATAATTTTTTACTTTCTTCTTCACGACCTTTATAAGTACGACCACCTAATACGGCTGAAATTAAACGAGTATTACCATCCACAGCAGAAGCAACTAAGTTATACCCCGCGGCATTGGTATGGCCTGTTTTAATTCCGTCTACATTCAGTGTAGTATCCCAAAGTAGCCCATTTCGATTAAGTTGTGGTTTAGATAATGTATAAGTAAATTCTTTTTCTTTGTAAATGGAATATTCTTCAGGTAAATCACGAATTAAAGCTTGCCCTAAAAAAGCCATGTCTTTAGCTGTTGTGTATTGCCCTGGCGCATCAAGCCCATGCACTGTTTCAAAGTGAGTATGATCTAATCCAAGTCTTTTAGCATAATCATTCATTAGGTTAACAAAAGCGCCTTGGCTCCCCGCAACGTGTTCTGCCATAGCAATACAAGCGTCGTTACCCGATGGGATAATAATGCCTTTATTAAGATCAGAAACCGATACCGTTTTACCGACTTCTAAAAACATCAATGATGATCCTTTTAAAATAGGGTTGCCTGTTGCCCATGCATCTTTACTGACCACAACCATGTCATCATTTTTAATACGCCCTGATTGTAGTGCTTGCCCCACCACGTAACTGGTCATCATTTTAGTTAAACTTGCTGGGTCACGTTGTTCCTCGGCATTATATTGTGCCAGTATTTCGCCTGATTTAGCATCGATCAAAATATAAGATTCTGCATCCAACTTGGGGATAGCTGGAATAGGAAAAGCCATTTCAGCATTTGCTGATGAGCAAACAGCAAGCGCGAATAACGCAAAAGATAATTTAAATTTCTTTTTCATTTATTTGGGTTCCGTTAAATATTTTTAGATAACATATATCGATGTGTGTGAATAGACATCATAATGCCAAAACTTGCCATTAATACGACTAAAGAAGAGCCACCATAACTTATTAGCGGTAATGGTACACCAACTACTGGTAAGATTCCACTGACCATACCAATATTAATAAACACATAAATAAAAAAGACTAAAATTAGCCCACCAGAAAGTATTCGACCAAAGGTGGTTTGTGCCTGAGCAGCAATAATAAGCCCTCGTACAATTAAACATAAAAAGAGGATAAGCAAAACAATAGAGCCAATAAAACCAAACTCTTCGGCAATAACGGAGAAGATGAAATCGGTATGTCGCTCAGGTAAAAATTCAAGTTGTGATTGTGTGCCTTGTAACCAGCCTTTACCCCATAGACCGCCCGATCCAATTGCTATTTTAGATTGAATGATATGATAACCTGCTCCGCTAGGATCAAGTTCGGGATTAATCAACATTAATACGCGTTTTTGCTGGTAATCATGCATTAAAAAGAACCACATAATCGGTAAAAAGACAGCGATTAAAATTAATGCAACAAGAATGTAACGCCAATTCATACCCGCTAAAAATATAATAAAAATACCTGACATAACAATTAATATTGCTGTACCTAAGTCAGGTTGCATCGCAACAAGTAATGCTGGCACACCAATGATAGCAAGTGTTTGTAATGTGGTTTTTAATGGTGGTGGACACCCATCTCGGTGAATAAATTTTGCTACCATTAATGGCACGGCTATTTTGGCTATTTCTGAAGGTTGAAATCGTAAAATACCTAAATCCAACCAACGCTGTGCGCCTTTACTGGTGTAACCAAAAATATCAACTAGTAATAGTATGATAATACAAACAATATATAGATACAGCGCCCATTTTTCATAAGCCCTAGGTGAAAACTGAGCTAAAATAATCATTACAGCAAAACCGAGCAATATTTGAATGGCTCGTTTTTGCATCATATCGATATTTTGACCCGATGCACTCCAAAGAATATAGAGGCTATAGCCAAGTAATAGCGTAATAAATAAAAAAAATAAGGGATCGATGTGTATCTTTTGCCAAAAAGATTTTTTGCTGTTATTCATCATTAATCTTCAGTTCCGTCATTGGGTGATGGCTCATCCAGCTGTGTTGAATTATTACCTAGAAGGTAAAAATCTAAGATTTTACGAGCAACAGCGCCACCGTTTGAGCTACCACCGCCACCATTTTCTAATACAATCGCTAGCGCTATTTTGGGTTTATCATAAGGGGCATAAGCAATAAATAATGCATGATCACGTAAATGCTCTGGGATCTTATGAGCATTATAGACTTCATCTTGCTTCAAGCCATAAACTTGCGCAGTACCAGATTTACCTGCAGCCTGATATTTTGCATCAGCATAAATCTTACGTGCCGTTCCTCTTGATCCAAACATCACTCGGTGCATACCTTCCTTAGCAAGTGCCCAATAAGCAGGGTTAATATCACCTAAACTATTTGTTTCAATATAATTATCTGAATTAATCTCTGGTTGCCGTTTATTAGCGTTTAAAATATCGCTCTTTTTATATAATAAAAAATGCGGTGTATAGGTTTTTCCATTATTAATTAAAGTCGTTAGCGCTTTAACCATTTGCATTGGGGTTGCAGTCCAATAACCTTGACCAATACCGACAGGAATGGTATCACCTTGTAACCAAGATTTTTTATGACGCTTTATTTTCCATTCACGGCTCGGCATAACGGCACGGGTTTCTTCGTTTGGTGAAATATCAATACCGGTGCGTTTACCATAACCGAACTTAGCCATCCATAAGTTTAAGCGATCGATACCCATATCATAAGCAACTTTATAAAAGTAAGTATCAACCGATTCTTCAATGGCCTTTAATACATCAACCCGACCATGCCCCCATTTAAGCCAATCTCGATAACGTCGCTCAGTACCAGGTAATTGCCACCAACCAGGATCATCAACTACAGTTTTTGGCGTGATAACCCCTTCACTCAAAGCGGCAATAGAAATAAAAGGTTTAACGGTCGAAGCTGGTGGATAAGCGCCGAGTAACACACGATTAAATAGTGGTTTACTAGGATCTTTGAGTAATTCGCTATATTTTACACTCGATATACCGCCAACAAATAGATTGGAATCATAACTTGGACTAGAAACTAAAGCTAAAATCTCACCATTATTAGGATCCATAGCGACCACGGCGGCTTTACGCCCTGCCAATAATTGCTCTATATAAAGCTGTAATTTAAGGTTAATAGATAAATAGATGTCTTCACCAGCTTGTGGTGGATGTTTGTTTATTTGACGAACAATACGACCTCGGCTATTAACTTCAACCTTTTCATAACCTGGGGTTCCGTGTAATACGTCTTCATAATACCTTTCTATCCCCATTTTACCAATATTAAACGTAGCGACATAATCGCTGGACTTATTTTCATCATCTAAGCGCTGTTTATCTTGGCTATTAATTTTAGAAATATAGCCAAGAATATGAGTCAGTGATGCACCATAAGGGTAATAACGATGCTGTATCCCCACAATAGAAACAAATGGAAAACGATGTTGATCCACAACAAAACGCGCTATTTGTTTTTTGGTCAAATTTTCTTTTAGCGGTACAGGGCGATGAGCTTTATAATTGCGTCGTTCTTTTTGAAACATCTCAATATCTTCATCAGTCAAGCCAACAATTTTTTTTAATTCATTGAATTGTTCATTAAGGTTTTTTGTTTTATCAGGAATGATATTAAGCTGATATGTGATGTTATTAATTGCCAAAGGTGTACCATTACGGTCATAAATCATGCCACGACTAGGTGGGATAGGTATAATTTCAATTCGATTATTATTGGATTTTGTACTGTAATAACTAAAATTAGCAATTTGCAAATCGGCTAAATTACCAAGCAAAATAATAACCATTAAAATAATCGTAACAAATGCAAATAGCGCCCTACGAAGAAATAAATTTGCTTCGGCAGAATGATCTCGAATTACCGTTTTTTCTTTTTTACGTGAAATAGGAATAATAAGACTCCTTTATATACTACTTTCCGTATGTTGCTGTTTAATATTCTGTTGTTGTTCTTCCCATTTTTCATAAGCATTAACAATTCTGGCAACCACTGGATGACGGACTACATCTTCACTATTGAAAAAATTAAAACTAATTTCATCAACTTGACTCAATACTTCAATAGCATGTCGTAAACCCGATTTTTGATGGCGTGGTAAATCAATTTGGGTAATATCGCCTGTTATTACCGCTTTAGAATTAAAACCTATGCGAGTTAAAAACATCTTCATTTGTTCAATGGTGGTATTTTGGCTTTCATCAAGAATAATAAAAGCATCATTAAGAGTTCGCCCTCGCATATAGGCAAGTGGTGCAACTTCAATCACACTTTTTTCAATTAGCTTTTCAACTTTTTCAAATCCGAGCATTTCGAATAACGCATCATAAAGTGGGCGCAAATAAGGATCGACTTTTTGGCTTAAGTCGCCAGGCAAAAAACCTAATTTTTCGCCTGCTTCAACCGCAGGCCTAGTCAATACAATGCGACGGATTTGTTGCTTTTCAAGCGCATCAACCGCTGCAGCTACCGCTAAATAAGTTTTACCTGTACCAGCAGGCCCTATACCAAACGAGATATCATAATCTAAAACATGGGCAATATATTGTGCTTGATTTGCCGTTCTTGGTTTAATGATGCCTCGCTTAGTTTTTATCATTACCAACTTGCCGCCTTGATGATCAATATAAGCAGGCAAATGCTCACTTGCCTTTTCTAGCGCGCCAGACTCTTTAATTGCTAGATGGATTTGTTCTGGCTCGATATCAATGATTTTATCTTTGGCTTTAGTTTGCTTATAAAGAGATTGTAAAATATCATTGGCTGCTTTGACACAAATCCGATCGCCAGTTATGGAAAATAAATTACCACGATGATTAATCTCAACACCAAGTCGACGCTCTAGCTGCTTAATATTGTCATTATAAGGACCACAAAGGCTATTAAGTCGCTGATTATCAGCGGGGTCAAGCATAGTTTCATGTGTTATGATATTCAAATGTAAGCCCTCAAATAATTAAAACTAATAATTAAAACTAACTTTTAATGTATCCTTCACATAAAGAACACTTTTCAACACCTGTTAAAAAGTCCATATTACAATGATGACATGTCACAATATTACCAGAAACAACATGATCAACAGCACGTTGGGATTGATCTTGATCAAGACCCTGTGCTTTTAGTTTATTGATCAGCATTGAAATAGGTGTTCCACTTTTTAACTCTTGTTCAACATATGATGCAACTTGTTCTTCAAATGTTGGTGGCACATATTCCAGTACGTTTTCGTTGTAATCACTATTGCACTCATTACACTTTATATAACGTCCTAATGTTTCGTAACTAAAAATAGGAATAAAAAATAGCGTAAAATATTTTGCCACTTTTATTTGTGTATATTTTTGTTTTTTTTCATCGGTAGTGGTGTTTTGTTGCGAACAGCAATTTGGGCAATTAAATTGTCCACTATGTTCGTTAACTTCTCTTCCGCGAGTTCCAAATATTATAAACATATTATTTTCTTTTCCTTTAAATTCATCCGTAAGTTATTTTATTATCTTTATTATTTTATAAAAAATATGAAAAGCCACTCACATTGTGGCTTAATGATTACTACTTTAAGGTTGATAGATACCGACCCCTAACTCGTTTTCTTTACGAGTGCGTGAAATAACTGACATTGGTGATTCACTAACACGTAAATCCATTTCATCTTCAGTACGAACAACTCTACCACGTAGCGAATTTGGATAAACATCAGTAATTTCAACGTCAACAAACTTACCAATCATATCAGGACAACCTTCAAAATTCACAATTCGATTATTTTCCGTTCGACCCGTTAATTCCATAAGGTCTTTTTTGGATGGACCTTCAACTAAAATACGCTGAACCGTATTTAACATACGACGACTAAATTGCATAGCTTGTTGGTTGATTCGTTCTTGAAGAATGTAAAGGCGTTGCTTTTTCTCTTCTTCCGAAACATTATCTTCCATTTCAGCAGCGGGTGTACCAGGGCGAGCTGAATAAACAAAGCTGTAACTTAAATCAAAATTGACATCAGCAATGAGTTTCATTGTTTGTTCAAAATCTTCTTGTGTTTCACCTGGGAAACCAACAATAAAATCAGAACTAATTTGAATGTCTGGGCGCACTTTACGTAATTTTCGAATAATGGATTTATATTCAAGTGCGGTATGCGTACGTTTCATTAAGTTTAATACGCGATCTGAACCACTTTGAACAGGTAAATGTAAAAAATTCACAAGCTCTGGCGTGTCACGATAAACATCAATAATGTCATCAGTAAATTCGATCGGATGGCTAGTTGTAAAGCGAATACGATCAATACCATCAATAGCGGCAACTAGCCGTAATAGCTCTGCAAAGGAACAAATATCACCATCAAATGTGGGGCCACGATAAGCATTAACATTTTGACCTAATAAATTGACTTCACGCACCCCTTGTTCAGCCAGTTGTGCAATTTCATAAATGACATCATCACAAGGTCGGCTAACTTCTTCACCGCGAGTATAAGGTACGACGCAATAAGTGCAATATTTATTGCACCCTTCCATAATAGAAACAAATGCAGTAGGTCCTTCGCTACGAGGCTCTGGCAAGCGATCAAATTTTTCAATTTCAGGAAAGCTGACATCAACGACATGGTTACCATTACCACTTCGAATCTGTTCAATCATTTCAGGTAAACGGTGAAAAGTTTGAGGCCCAAAAATAATATCGACAAAAGGGGCACGTTTACGAATATGTGCACCTTCTTGCGAGGCAACACAACCACCAACACCAATAATGATATTTGGATTATGTTGTTTAAGATTTTTCCAACGACCTAATTGATGAAAAACCTTTTCCTGAGCTTTTTCTCGAATAGAGCAGGTATTTAGTAATAAAATATCCGCTTCTTCGGCATTGTCTGTTAATGTTAAACCATGGGTAGATTCAAGGAGATCAGCCATTTTTGTTGAGTCATACTCATTCATTTGGCAGCCCCAAGTTTTGATATGTAATTTTTTGCTCATCAATAACTCAGCTATATTTAATTGTTAAAATGAAAACGGGTTTAAATCCGTGATTTTAGCGAGCCATATTGTAATCTTTTGTGAATGTAGGGTCTATAATAAAATAAGCATAGCAACCCAAAATAAAGCATTATATAAGCTTTTATAAAATGATTTGAAAATACAGTGAAAATTTTTCAATTAATATAGATGATTATAAAAAAAAACTGTTAATTGAATAATTGCATTTAATGGCGTTTTAAGATCTATACCAACTTTTTATAACGATAAAATCTAACATTGATCTTAGAAAAGGAAAAAATAATATCGCTATAACATAAAAAATGGATAGGTTATTTTATAAAAAAATCAGATAAAGATAAGAATCATTCTTTTTAATATCTTTATATTTTATGTTATTATTCGCGATTAACTCATATAGAAAATAAAGTGTTTAGATTAAATATGTCAGAAACATTCAGTCCTACAAAGCGCCTATTAGTTAAAGGTATTCTTGCGACTTGTTTATTATCTGTCACTCGTGTAGGCTTTGCTGCTTCAATGGCACAAATTGTTGCTGTGCGAGTTTGGCCTTCATCTACTTATACTAGGATCACTTTAGAATCCAATATTAGTTTAAAATACAAGCATTTTTTATTGAGTAACCCCGAAAGAATCGCAATTGATATCAGTGATGTCAATTTAAATACAACATTAAAAAATATATCTTCAAAAGTTTTAAAAAACGATCCTTATATTAAATCGATACGTGTTGTTCAACGTGACCCAAAAACGGTTAGAATACTGATCGAATTAAAACAAGGCGTTCAACCAAATACTTTTACTTTATCGCCAATTGCGAAATTTAAGCATCGTTTGGTGATGGATCTTTATCCATCTAAACCCGCTTCAACTTCCGATGCTGATCCTTTACTTGCTCTGTTAGAAGAGTATAAATCTGGAAATCTTAATAAAAAACAATCTGAAATAAAAACACCGGCTAATAAAAAGAAAAACGCGCCAATTGTTGTTATGTTAGATCCAGGGCATGGCGGTGAAGATCCCGGTGCTATAGGCTATAATAAAACCCGTGAAAAAGACATTGTTTTACAAATTGCACGTCGCACTTACAATTTGCTAAAAAAAGAGCCCAACATAAAAGTTTACATGACGCGTAATGAAGATGTGTTTATACCTTTAAAAGTTCGAGTAGCTAAAGCACGATCTTTACATGCAGATCTTTTTATTTCTATCCATGCTGATGCATTTGCTAATCGTTCAGTTGGCGGATCTTCTGTTTTTGCATTATCAACACGTGGGGCAAGTAGTTCTGCAGCAAGCTATCTGGCACAAACCCAAAATGAAGCCGACCAAATTGGGGGAGTAAGTCGTAGTGGCGATAAATATTTGGACAATACCATTTTAGATTTAGTGCAAAAAACAACTTTAAATAATGGGGTTTTACTGGGTAATGCTATTTTAAGCCAAATGAAAAAGATTAATAAGCTGCATAAACCTTCTCTTGAAAAAGCAGGATTTGCGGTACTAAAAGCACCAGATATCCCGTCTGTTTTAGTAGAAACTGCTTTTATTAGTAATACTACTGAAGAAAAGAAATTAAAAACAGCAGCTTTTCAAAATCAAGTATCTAAAGCAATTGTTGATGGTATAAAAGCCTACCTAAAAAAACGTAAAAATTAACCTTGTAAAGATGTTTAAAATTATGTAGATGCTTTAGTATAAAGCTACTTAATAATAACTAAACATCTTTCAGCATTTAATTCAGGTATAGTTAATTTAATATTTTGTTTAAGCGTAAAACCATTAGGAATGGAATCAATATCACTTCCCTTTAATGCATAAAAAAGCCCTCGCTCATTAGGAAGGTGTTTACACCAACTTAGCATATCTTGCAAAGAGGCAAATGCACGACTAATAACCCCATCAAATTTTTTTTCAGTGTACTCTTCAATACGACTTTGCACAGGATTTATGTTTGTTAATTTTAATTCAAACTGTACCTGCTTTAAAAAGCGAATACGCTTACCTAAGCTATCAACTAAATCAAATTGTTTTTCAGGATTAATAATCGCTAAGGGAACACCTGGTAAACCAGGGCCTGTTCCTACATCAATAAAGCTTTTACCTGTTAAATAAGGCGATACAATTAAGCTATCGATAATATGCTTCACTAACATATCATTAGGATCGCGGATCGCCGTTAAGTTATAAGCCTTATTCCATTTGTTGAGCATTTCAACATAATGGATCAATTGATCTATTTGTAATTCCGTGATCAAAAGATCCGTTTGATCAATCAGATTAATAAGTTTCTTTTTTAACATAATTCTTCTTTTTTAAATAAACCAACAACATTGAAATAGCAGCCGGCGTAATACCAGAAATACGCGACGCTTGCCCAATAGAAACAGGCTTGTGTTGTTTTAATTTAGCCACAACTTCATTCGATAATCCAGATATTTCGGCATAATCAATATGTTCAGGAATAAGTGTTTGTTCATTGCGTTTTTGACGTTCAATTTCTTCAATTTGCAATTTAATATAACCGTCATATTTAACTTGAATTTCAACCTGTTCTGCAGCTTGTGCATCCGATAATCCTGGTGAAAATAAAGAAAGCGTTTTCAATGTGTTATAACTCATTTCTGGTCGCTTAAGCAACTCTTCACCATTAGCTTCTTTGGTTAAATTAGCGCTTAAAACAGCGTTGACTTCATCAATCGTTTCAATATGGGGGTGTACCCAGATATCGCGTAAACGCGCTCTTTCTTGTTCGATTGCTTCAAATTTTTCGTTAAAGCGCTGCCAACGATAATCATCAACCATCCCTAGCTTACGGCCTATTTCTGTTAAACGAATGTCAGCATTATCTTCACGTAACATTAAACGATATTCAGCACGTGAAGTAAACATGCGGTAAGGTTCATTGGTACCAAGAGTACAAAGATCATCAACGAGTACTCCTAAATAAGCTTGATCACGGCTTGGATACCATTGATCTTGATCAAAAACAAAACGCGCAGCATTTAAGCCAGCAAGCATACCTTGTGCAGCAGCTTCTTCATAGCCCGTTGTGCCATTGATCTGTCCCGCTAAAAATAGCCCTTTGATCACTTTGCTTTCCAGTGTTGGCTTAAGATCCCTTGGATCAAAATAATCATATTCGATCGCGTAACCAGGTCTTACAATGTTGGCATTTTCTAATCCTTTCATGCTACGTACAAATGCAAGTTGTACATCAAACGGTAAGCTTGTTGAGATCCCATTTGGATAGATTTCGTTACTGTCTAATCCTTCAGGCTCTAAATAGATCTGATGCGAATTACGATCAGCAAAGCGCATTATTTTATCTTCAATTGATGGACAATATCTAGGTCCTACACCTTCAATTACCCCTGTATACATAGGGCTACGATCTAAGCTATTTCGAATGATCTCGTGGGTTGTTTCGTTAGTACTTGTGATATAACAAGGGATCTGTTTAGGATGATCACTTGCATTACCTAAAAATGAAAATACGGGTACTGGATCATCACCATATTGAGTGCCTAGTTTTGAAAAATCAATTGTTCTCGCATCAATTCGTGGTGGCGTACCTGTTTTTAGCCGCCCCATTCTAAAAGGATATTGGTGTAATGATTTTGATAAACCTATTGATGCTGGATCCCCTGTGCGACCACCACTATAATTATCAAGCCCTATATGAATTTTTCCATCTAAAAAAGTACCCGTTGTTAAAACAACAGCTTTAGCTTTAAATGAAATGCCCATTTGTGTTTTGACACCTGTTATTTGATCGTTTTCAATGATCACGTCTTCAACAGATTGTTGAAAGAGCATTAAATTTTCTTGATTTTCAAGAGTAGTGCGGATCACTTTACGGTACAGTGATCTGTCTGCTTGTGCTCTTGTTGCTCGCACAGCGGGTCCTTTACTACTGTTTAAGATCCTAAATTGGATCCCTGCATGATCAATAGCATGTGCCATTAGACCACCCATAGCATCAATTTCTTTTACCAAATGACCTTTACCTATGCCGCCAATAGCAGGATTACAGGACATTTGTCCTAATGTATTGATATTATGGGTTAAAAGCAGTGTTTTTCGTCCCATTCTCGCTGATGCCATTGCGGCTTCTGTTCCTGCATGACCACCACCAACAACGATGACATCAAAAAGATCTGGATAAAACATAAAAAAGCCTCGTATTTATTTGTGTATAGATGATCGCTAATTTAGATCCTGTGATCTAGTTATTTAGCGTAGGGAATTTTACTCATCTTTTCGATTACGTCAAATGATCTATTTCGATCGCGATCTAAATTAAATAAGATCTTTTAGGTGATCTTTTATTTTTATTACTATTAAATAGGATCCTTTTTGTTGATAACTTATTTTTATAGATATTTTATAAGATCTTATTTGTGATCCAATTCTGTGAATTGATCGGATCTTTTTTTGTGTATACTTGTTTATAACTATTAAATTTATCCACAGATGTTTTTTTGATTTAAGTTATTAATGCGATTATAACAGCTTATGATCCTAATTTATCACAGAGTTATCCACAAAAAAATAAGTTCGTTTGCTTAAACTTTATACTTATACCGATGATCTATTTTAAAATATCTAATAGGATCAGTTGAAAAGATCAATGTGCGATCAAGGCATATTAGTATAAAACTTTTCTATAACATTTAATCTAAAATAATTGCTCACATATGGTGGTATAACCTTCTGAGCCTGTTTTACCTTATTGGAAAAAGGAATTGCCAGTGCAATTTATCTTGGTTGAATAGACGATTGTCCTTTTCTATTAAGTGGTAAGGTAGCTGTGATTGCAAAAGATCATTATGAACTTTATGCGTTAAGCCTGATGATCGAATTATTAGCACTTGCACTCATTGCTGTCGAGGAAAATTATTATTAAAAAATAAATTTAGTATAGTCATTTTTTTGTGGGTAAGATGGTTAAACTATTTTATAATAAGCAAATTATATTTATATAAATAGAGGGGATTTGATTTAGCCTTAGTTTATCTATTAAAAAGTAGATTAACCTGTTTTGTGCAATTAAAGTACACATTAAATAATTTAAGGGGCAGGATATTTTTCTTTTCTACAAAAGTGATTGATTTTTGTAAAAGCAAATTTATACTTAACATAATTGTATTTTTATTATGAGGTTATTTTATTACTCTTTCGCAGTTGCCTTTACCTTTTTCGTTACCCAATAATGAAACTTTTGATAGTTTTTATGTAGGCGATAATCGATTATTGTCTGATTCATTGCAATCCTTATTAGGTAAAGAGGGGTTTAATATCTTTTATATATGGTCGGTTAGCGCTGCGGGTCGAACGCACCTTTTACACGCATCAAGCCAAAACAAATTAGCTAGTTATATCCCGTTGAAGCAATATTATCATTTAGTACCTGAAATTTTACAGGGGTTAGATAATTATGATTTAGTCTGTTTAGATGATGTTGATGCAATAGCTGGCCATCGAGATTGGGAAGAGGCTATTTTTGATTTATTTAATCGTTTGACTGAAAAAAATGTGAGTAAATTACTGATAACGGCAAGTGCACCTCCTAAACAAATTTCTTTTATATTACCTGATTTAGTTTCTCGGTTATCTTGGGGACAAGTTTATCAATTAAAAGAACTTAGTGACGATGATAAGCTTAAAGCTTTACAATTAAGAGCACAATTAAGTGGTTTTGAATTATCAACAGAAGTTGGGTTATTTTTATTAAAACGTGTTAACCGTGATATGCGCACATTATTTTCTTTGTTAGAAAAGTTTGAAGTTGCAACGCTTGCACAACAACGAAAATTAACTATTCCTTTTATTAAACATATTTTGGATTTGTAATATGAATGAAAAACCTGAAGCTATCGTTTTTTTTGATTTAGATGGCACACTATTTAATAGTCAGATTGATATATTACCTAGTTCTATTGAAGCTATAAAAAAATTAAAACAAAATAATATTACTCCAATGATAGCAACAGGCCGAACACCTTGTGAAGTTATTAATTTAATGAAAAGAACTCAGATTGATTCCATTGTTGGTATGAATGGGCAGGTTGTTTTATATAAAGGTGAAAAAGTTTTTACAAATGATATTGATAAAGAGGTGATAGCAAGAATATATCAATATTCTAAACAAAAAATGAATATTCCTTTATCCTTTTATAATGATGAATTGATGCGTGTATCCGCCCATAGCCAACCGGCTGAGAAGTTTTATCATTACCTTAAGCAACCCGTTCCTCCCGTTGATGATCAGATTTATTTAAAAGAACCTATCCAGATGTTGTTATTATTGTGTGAGGAAGGTGAATTGCATTATCGTGATGTTTTTCCTGAGCTAACTTTTATTCGTAATACACCTTACTGTGTCGATGTTTTTAATCATGGAGGATCTAAAGGTTATGGTATTACTCAGTTGCTTCAAACTAAGGGATTTTCTGATGTGCCAACTTATGCATTTGGTGATGGTATGAATGATTTTGAAATGTTCTTAACTGTTGATCACCCTATTGCTATGGGGAATGCTGTTGATACATTAAAAGATAAAGCTGAATATATAACAGATACTAACAATAATGATGGGATAGCAAAAGCATTACAAAAATTTGGGTTGATTTAATTAACTTTTATCTATTTTTTAGTTTATTGATAAATAACTCCCAAACAAACCGCTTGGTTTGCGCCAGTTACTTCAGGAATATTGGAGGGAAGATTATTGATTTTACAATAAGCAAGCCAAGCAAAAGCGATTGCTTCCATATCATCACCGTTTATGCCTTTTGTATCTGTGGTTAATACTGACCATGAACGTAATAATGCCGATAGTCTTTGCATGATAAGCGGGTTTTTCGCTCCTCCACCGCAAACTAAAAGTTCACGAGGTAACGTGCTTTGTATCTTTAATTTATTAATTTCATTGGCAATGGATAAAGCGGTAAATTCAACCAGTGTTGCTTGAATATCTTCTGCTTTTAAATGTGTTCCTGCTAATTTTTTATGTAGCCACGGTAAGTTAAACAGCTCCCGCCCGGTACTTTTGGGGGCAGGCATTTGAAAATAGTCTTCTTTATATAAAAGGTTTAATAAGTCTTGATTTATTTTACCTGTTTTTGCCCATAATCCATTTTTATCATAGTTTTTACCTAAATGCTGCTTTATCCAACCGTCAAGTAACACATTACCTGGGCCTGTGTCATATCCAATAACTGTATGATTAGGAATGAGTACTGAAATATTACTTATTCCGCCTATATTTAATATTACGCGATTTATATGTTTATTTTGCAATACTGCTTTATGGAAAGCTGGAACGAGTGGTGCGCCTTGCCCACCATAAGCCATATCTTTACGGCGAAAATCAGCAATAGTCGTAATGCCTGTTTTTGCGGCAATAATATTGGCATCGCCAATTTGTAGGGTAAATGGATTGTTACCATTTGGTGCATGATAAATTGTTTGCCCATGACAGCCAATGGCTTTAATTTGTTTTTTATCTATCTTATTATTTTCTAAAAAGTTATTTATACTATTGGCAAAAAGTTTACCAAGCTTGTGATCTATTTCACCTAAATTTTGTAATGAAGTTTGCTTGGTTTCACACAATGTTAGTAAATGTTGTTTTAAATTGCTAGGTATTGGATAGCATGCACTTACTATTGATTTAACTTTTTTTTCGGTAATATTCACTAAAGCTATATCAATTCCATCCATGCTAGTACCGGACATCACACCTATATATAAATTTTGCATAACGTTATCCTTGCCGAAAAATTTGACCTGTTTTAATGTCTTTTATTTGTGATGGCTGTGTACGGTGACCTGTTTCACCATCTAAAATAGGGAAATCTGGACCAAACTGTTTGGCAACTTCGATAGCTGTTTTACAAGGAGGATGAGCAGAAATGTTAGCACTAGTTGAAACTATTGGTTTGCCATAAAGATCACAAAGTTTACAAACGACAGGATGATTCGTGATCCGTATAGCAATAGAATCGAATTTACCGGTCAAAAAATATGGTGTATTTTCATTTTTAGGAAAAACCCAAGTAATGGGCTCAGACCAATTAGTAAGGGCTAACTTTTTTTGTTCGTTGGTGATAGTTGATTCATCTATATAAGGTATGAGTTGTTGGTAATGGCTGGCAATTAGAATCAATCCCTTATCTATTGATCGCTGTTTTAGTTGTAATAGTTTTAATACCGCTGATTCGCAATTGGGATCGCAGCCCAGACCAAAAACAGCTTCAGTTGGGTAAGCAATCACTTCACCATTTTTTAAACAATTATTGATTTGCGATAGCGTTAATAAATTAGCCATTAAATTTAAATACAATCAGATTACAGTTAATATTTATATTAAACCTAGGTGTTAGGTTTGGCAAATGGGTATTATTTAGTTTTTAAACACCGCTAATGGTAAGCTTAATGTGCTGTTGTTATTCCCAATTTATCTGTGGGAAATAGCTAGCTGTTAGTTCAACAACTTGTTGCATATTAATAATTTTAAGTCTTGAATCGATAATATCATTTAGCCCACGAGCTTGAATATCGCTGTTGATGATATAACAATGCGCCGTTTTACTGATAATATCATTTAATAATGGAGTGTTTTTGATAGCTAGAACAACACCATTTTGCCAAAATAATATGGCATCTTGAGCGGATATTTGTTGTGGATCTAGAGCTAATGGATTTGCTGTTGAAATAGTATGTAACATTATTTTTCACTTTTTACAATGAAACGTAGGTTTTCCTGTAAGTTTTTTACAAAATCTAGGTTATCTTGTTTAGTACATCTTTAATGGTTATTAGTATATAATAAGAGATCATTATTGAGCAAAGAATTCATCATGAAACCGATTATTTTAACCAATGAGCACCAAACGATTTTGTTTGGTAGCAAACTTGCCAAACAGTGTTTAAACTATTTGTCTAAGCATGATGATACAATTGTTATCCATTTAATTGGCGATCTTGGCGCAGGAAAAACAACTTTTAGTCGCGGTTTTTTACAACAATTAGGCCATAAAGGTAACGTAAAAAGTCCAACTTATACGTTAGTAGAACCCTATCAGTTTGATGATTTTTCAGTTTATCATTTTGATTTGTATCGGCTTTGTGACCCTGAAGAATTAGAGTTTATGGGCATTCGTGAATATTTTGTTTCTCGATCGATTTGTTTAATTGAGTGGCCTGAGCGAGCAGGCGGTATCTTGCCTAATGTTGATCTCGAAATTCATTTAGCTTATTTAGCGCTTGAACGCACTGCTTGTGTGCAAGCAAAAAGCGAAAAAGGCCAAGTGATCCTTAATTTATCACAATAAAAATAAACAATTAAAAGACAATGAAAAAACTACTTATTTTTTTTATGTTAGTACTGCTTTGTAGCTCTGCTTATGCAACCAAAGTTGTGATTGCTGTTGATGCGGGGCATGGCGGTAAAGATTCGGGCGCAATAGGACAAAATAAGTTATATGAAAAAACAGTTACGCTTTCAATTGCTAAAAAACTGACCAACTTATTAAATAAAGATGCTAATTTTAAAGGTGTGCTGACTCGTGACAGTGATAATTTTATTTCTGTCTCGCAACGTTCAGAAATTGCTCGTAAAAATAAAGCTAATTTATTGGTTTCAGTTCATGCTGATGCTGCGCCAAATAGGAATGCAACGGGGGCTTCAATTTGGGTATTGTCAACTCAGCGTGCAGATACAGAGCTGGGGCGTTGGCTTGAAAAAGGTGAAAAACAGTCTCAATTACTAGGTGGTGCTGGTGATGCGCTTAGTGATGATCATGATCCTCATTTAAGTCAAGCAGTATTAGATCTACAGTTTTCTTATTCTCAACAAGTGGGATATCAGTTAGCAATGCAAGTCTTAAAAGCGATGAAAGGAACAATACCATTGCATAAATCTGTTCCAGAACATGCAAGTTTAGGTGTATTACGTTCGCCAGATATTCCATCAATTTTAGTTGAAGTTGGCTTTATCTCTAACGAGGATGAAGAAAGACTACTAAGTAATAATGCCCACCAAGAGAAAATCGCTAACGCTATTTATCAAGGTATAAAAAATTATATTAAACAAAATCCAAAATTTGGAGAACAGCATTAATGGCAATTCATATTTTATCGCCGCAATTAGCTAACCAAATTGCTGCAGGTGAAGTAGTAGAACGCCCAGCGTCAGTTATTAAGGAATTAGTTGAAAATAGCCTTGATGCGGGTAGTACTCAAATTGATATTGACCTTGAGCAAGGTGGCTGTAAATTAATCCGTATTCGTGATAATGGTTGTGGCATTGCTAAAGATGAATTAGCGCTGGCGCTTGCTCGTCATGCGACAAGTAAAATCAGTAAATTAGATGATTTAGATGCTATTATTAGCCTTGGATTTCGTGGTGAAGCGCTTGCAAGTATAAGCTCGGTGGCTAGATTAACATTAACTTCACGTACTGCTGAACAATCCGAAGCATGGCAAGTTTATGCAGAGGGGCGTGATATGAAACCGATCATTAAACCTGCTGCCCATCCTGTGGGATCAACGGTTGAAGTGCTTGACTTGTTTTATAATACGCCAGCAAGGCGCCGTTTTTTGAAAACAGAAAAAACGGAGTTTATGCATATTGAAGAATTTATTCGGCGTATTGCGTTAGCGCGCCCTGATGTCTCTTTTAATTTGCAACATAACGGAAAGTTAGTTAAACAGTATCGCTCATCGACCATTGAAAAAAGAGTCGAATTAGTTTGCGGTCGAGGTTTTATGCAAAAGTCTGTAAAGCTTGATTGGCAACATGAAGATTTGCTTATTCAAGGTTGGGTGACAAGTAGTGAAGTAAGTGATCTTCAATATTTTTATGTTAATGGAAGAGTGATTAAAGATAAATTGCTTAATCACGCTTTGCGTCAAGCTTATGTAAGCCGAACTAGTGAGCAACAAAGCTATGTAGTGTTTTTACAGATAGATCCAAAACAAGTTGATGTTAATGTCCATCCAGCTAAGCATGAAGTGCGTTTTCATGAAGCAAGGCTTGTTCATGATTTTGTTTATCAAGCTATTGTAATGGCCCTTGAGTCGAATTTAACCGAAGTGGAAGAAAAAGTAACAATACCTCCTAATAGGCAAGCAGCTGGTGATAATATCTTTAACCAACAAACAGCACCAAAAATTTATCAAGCAAGTAGCCAGTTATCGAAAAAACCAAGCAATTATGCAAAAGAAAATGCGTTGTATGGTCAGTTGGTGAATGTTGATCTTGCTCAAGATGTGGAAAAATCGGAGCCGAAAAAAACGCTTTTATCGACAGAAGAACATGAAATAACTGAGCCACAAAAAGCGGTTATCGAAGCTTTATTTCCTAAACGAAATATACCATTACAATCATTACAACAACAGCTTGATAACTCATCATTAGTACAATTTGGTCGGGTGTTAACTGTTATTCAGCCGGATATAGCATTGCTTGAAAAGTTTGAAGATAATCAACAAAAACTCATGTTAATGAAATTGCCAATTGCGCAGCAAAAAGTTGTTGCAATTAAATTATTATCGCAAGACTCTGAGAAATTGCTTATTCCATTAACAATTTTAATTAATCATAAAGAGCAACAAATTGTATCTACTTATCAACCTCAGTTAAATTTTTTAGGTTTTGAGTTTTATATTGATAAAGCTAAATTGTATTTACAAAACGTGCCTAAAATGTTGCGAGCAATGAACTGGCAACAAATTTTACCTGCTTTAATTAGTTTTATCTCATCATCTGAAAAGGAAGTATTCAATCCAACGCAAATTGCTGCTTGGTTAGCTAACCAGTACTGTGATAGTTGTACTGAGGTTTGGGGAGGATCTAAGGTAATTCAATTATTAGCACAGTTAGAGCAGATAGATATTAATTTGTTACAACAAGAATCATTTTTATATCCAATAGATATGCAATCTCTAACTCAATCAATTTTATTATGACTAAACCGAAAATTATTTCATTAATGGGGCCAACGGCATCGGGTAAAACCGCATTTGCTATGGCGCTTTATGATCGTTATCCAATTGATATTATTAGTGTCGATTCTGCACTTATTTATCGTGGCATGAACATTGGAACAGCAAAACCAACTCAAGAAGAGCAACAAAAATACCCGCATAAACTAATTGATATTTGTGATCCAGCAGAGAGCTACTCAGCAGCAAATTTTAGGCATGATGCCATTGTTGAAATTGAAAAAACCTTAAAAGAAGGTCGGATTCCATTGTTAGTTGGTGGAACAATGCTTTACTTTAAGGCTTTGATTGAAGGCCTTTCACCGCTACCAGCGGCCAATAGTGAAATTCGTCAACAAATAGAGGAAAAAGCCAATAAATTAGGTTGGCAAGCTATTCACGAAGAGTTAAAAAAAGTTGATCCTGTTTCGGCTGAACGCATTCATCCTAATGATCCACAGCGTCTTAATCGTGCTTTAGAAGTCTATTTAATCTCAGGTAAAAGTTTAACTGAGCTTACACAAGAAAGTGGTGAGGCATTGCCATATGATATTATGCAGTTTGCTATTATGCCACAAGATAGGGCACAATTACATGAACGTATTGAGCAGCGTTTTTTACAGATGTTAGATCAAGGATTTGAGAATGAAGTAAAAGCGCTTATGCAACGATCTGATTTGCATTTAAATTTGCCCGCTATCCGTTGTGTCGGCTATCGGCAAATGTGGGAATATTTAAATGGTGATATAAGTTATGATGAAATGATATTTAAAGGTATTTGTGCTACACGGCAATTAGCGAAAAGACAAATTACTTGGCTTCGTGGTTGGAAGCAACCTATTACATGGTTAAATAATGATAATATGGATTCAATTTTCCAAAAAATATTATGATTAGTAATTTTCATAGTGGTTTATAGTATATAATTGTAATATAGATAAATTTATGCAAAAAAATTATCTATATTTTGTGTTTTTTTTATATTTTTGGTTTAAATTTATTAAAAATTTAGTTATTTGTGCATAAATTTTATATGATTGGTTCAAGAGAAGTGCTTTTTATGTTATTTTGGTAGATACTAGATGTATCTGAAATAGTATGTAAAAATACATTGATTATTTATAAGTGTATTTATTTTATCTTCATATAATTACTTTTTTAAAGGATAAACTTATGTCAAAAGGGCAGTCATTACAAGATCCTTATTTAAATTTGCTTCGTCGAGAGCATATTCCTGTATCAATCTATTTAGTTAATGGTATTAAGTTACAAGGGCAAATTGAATCATTCGATCAGTTTGTTATTTTGCTAAAAAATACTGTAAGCCAAATGGTATATAAACATGCCATTTCTACGGTCGTACCTTCTAGACCTATTTCTGGACTCGTATCTCAGCCTGAAGAGGGAAGTGAAAGCTGATATTTCAGTGGAGATTCTGATTGTTTGAGCGATATAAAGGCGGTGAGACTGCCTTATTAGTCCATGTATTTTTCCCTCAAGAAAGCAATATTGAGGATCTTAAAGAGTTTGAAGTATTAGTTTCTTCTGCTCGAATAGAGATTCTCGATATTGTGACGACCTCAAGAAAATCGCCGCAAGCCAAATATTTCATTGGTGAAGGTAAAGCACAAGAAATAGCTGAAAAAGTTAAACAACTCGGTGCTTCTGTTATTTTAGTCAATCATACTTTAACTCCTTCTCAAGAACGTAACTTAGAACAACTATGTAAATGCCGCGTTGTGGATAGAACAGGATTAATTCTTGATATTTTTGCCCAACGAGCTAGAACGCATGAAGGTAAATTGCAAGTTGAGCTAGCTCAGTTACAACATCTTTCGACACGATTAGTGCGAGGTTGGACTCATCTAGAACGGCAAAAAGGTGGTATTGGCTTACGTGGTCCTGGTGAAACTCAATTAGAAACTGATAGACGATTGATTCGCCATCGTATTCAATTAATTTTCTCAAAGTTGGCTAAAGTTGAAAAACAGCGAAATCAAAATCGTCAATCAAGAAATAAAGCTGATTTATCGACAGTATCATTAGTTGGCTATACTAATGCCGGTAAGTCGACTCTATTTAATGTGCTAACTAATGCAGATGTTTATGCTGCTGATCAATTGTTTGCTACTCTTGATCCAACTTTAAGGCGCATTAATGTTGATGATGTAGGAGAAGTTGTTTTAGCTGATACAGTCGGTTTTATTCGCCATTTACCACATGATCTTATTGCGGCTTTTAAAGCAACATTACTTGAAACTCAAGATGCCACTTTATTATTACATGTTGTTGACGCAGCGGATCCTAATTTATTGGATAATATGCATGCTGTTGATGAAGTATTGCTTGAAATTGATGCTCACGAAATACCAACACTACTCGTTATGAACAAAATCGATTTAATTGAGGGTAAACAACCAGGTATTGATCGAGATGAAAATGGTATGCCAATTCGAGTTTGGGTTTCTGCACAAAATGGTTTAGGATTAGATCAATTATTTATTGCTTTGAAAGAAAGATTAGCTAAGCAAATTCAAGTTTGCCATTTAAGCTTGCCAGCTTACTTAGCAAAACTAAGAAGCCGTTTATATCAGTTAAATGCGGTTGAACATGAGCTTATTAGTGAGGATGGTAGTTTTTATTTAGATGTGAGAATTCCCTCTATTGAATGGAATCGCCTCTGTAAACAAGAACCAGATCTGTTATACTTAATCAATAAGCAAAATAATAACTAATTGTTAAATGGAGCATATAAAATATGGCGTGGAATCAGCCCGGAAATAACGGACAAGATAATGATCCATGGGGAAGCAATAACAAAAAAACACCCAATAATTCATTAGGTGATTTATTTGATAAAATCAAAGACCTCTTAAGGAAAAGTAATTCAGGTAACCATAATAACGGTTCATCAGGCATTAAATTACCGATGGATACGTCGAAAATTGTTGGTGCTATAATAATTGTTCTTGCTCTTCTTTGGGGTGGAAATGGTTTTTACACTATCAATCAAAGCGAACGTGGTGTTATTACCCGATTTGGTCAAGTTCAGCCCGAAATTATTCAACCTGGATTAAATTGGAGTCCACCATTAATTGATAAAGTGTATAAAGTTGATACACAAGGTACGCACAATTTTAATGTAAATGGATTTATGATAACAACAGGTGAAGATTTGGTCTTTGTTGAGATGAATGTGCAATATCGTATCAACGATCCTATAAAATATTTATTTAAGGTCACTAATGTTAAAGACAGCCTACAACAAGCTGCAGATAGTGCTTTACGCACAGAAGTAGGTAGCTCAAGTATGGATGATATTTTAACTGATGGGCGTTCCGCATTAGAAACTCGCACTAAAGATGAGTTGGTTAATGTGATTAATAATTATGATATGGGAATTAGTATAGTGGATCTTAATTTCCAATCAGCTCGTCCTCCTGAAGCTGTACAAGAAGCTTTTAACGATGCAATGAATGCTCGAGAAGATAAAAAGCGTGAAATAAATAAAGCTGCTGCTGAAAAAGTTAAGCAAGTTCAACAAGCTGAAGGTCTATCCGCAAGAATTCTGGCAGATGCAAATGCTTATAAAGTTAAAGTAGAACTTGAAGCTGCTGGTGATGTCGCTCGTTTTGAAAAAATCTTACCACAATATAAGGCTGCGCCAGAAATTACTAAAGAACGCTTATATATTGAAACTATGGAAAGAGTATTGGCTAAAACGAAAAAAATTTTGGTTAACGATAAAAGCGGAAATTTAATGGTATTACCTCTAGAGCAACTATTGAAAAATACAAATGAAAAGCATTCTGAACCAATGGCTTTATTAAATGAAAATAGTGAATATAATTCTAATATGGCGATCTCTTCTGAAACAATAAAACATCAACCTCAGACGACACAAGAATTATCAAAAGAGGTTAATAGCAATACAAATAATACCATTAGCACCAGCAATAGTACGCGAACTGCGCGATTTATGGGAAGATAAGGAGAAAGTATGCGCAAATTATTGATTCCTATAATATTTGTTTTAATTGGTGTGTTTTTTTCTAGCGCTTATGTTATTGAAGAAGGAACTCGGGGTATAGTTTTACGATTTAATAAAATTATAAGATTATCAGATCCTGGATTACATTTTAAAATCCCTGGAATGGATAATGTAAAAGTTGTTGATGCTAAAATTCAAACAACAAATAGTTCTGATAATGTTGGTAAAGAACAAAAGTTTATAACACGTGAAAATAAAGATTTAGTTGTTGATTATTTTGTACAATGGAAGATTGTTGACTTTAATCGGTACTATGAAACTATTGCAGGTGGTAATAGTGTTGAAAACCTATTGCTTGCTCGGTTAAATGGCCGTTTAAGAGCCGAAGTTGGTAAATTAGATATCATTGATATTATTAATGACACCAATAATAACTCTCGCAATTCTATTATGACACGTGTAAAAGATGCTTTAAATGGCACAGCACAAGAAGCGGCTAAAAATGAATCTACTGAAGGTATTATTAGTGAGGTTGAAAAAGATTCTGAAAATAATAAAACCAGTATGAGATCTTTTGGTGTTGAAGTCATTGATGTCCGTATAAAGAAAGTTAATTTTCCTCAGGAAATATCTAATTCAATTTATGAACAAATGAAAGCAGCTCGGAAAGTTGTCGCGCAAAACCAACGTTTCCAAGGGGTTAAAAAGGCTGATGAAATACGAGCAGAGACTACATTAGAAGTTACAAAGATTTTATCTGAAGCTGAACGCCAATCTCGATCTATTCGTGGTGAAGGTGATGCAAATGCAGCTAAACTTTATGCCGATGCTTTTGGTAAAGATATAGAGTTTTTTAGTTTTATTCGTAGTTTAAAAGCTTACGAACAAAGCTTTACAGGTCATGATATTTTGGTCATTAGTCCTGATAGTCAATTTTTTCAATATATGAAATTAAAATCTAATAAATAACAGAATGAGATAAATAATCTATGAGTAATAATGTTGTTGTGCTAGGAACACAATGGGGTGATGAAGGCAAAGGTAAAGTTGTTGATTTACTCACAGAAAAAGCAAAATATGTTGTTCGTTATCAAGGTGGGCATAATGCTGGTCATACATTAGTGATTAATGGTGAAAAAACAGTATTACATTTAATTCCATCAGGAATTTTACGCAATGATGTGATAAGTATTATTGCAAATGGTGTAGTACTTTGCCCTGATGCTCTAATGAAAGAAATGAAAGAGCTAGAAAATAGCGGTATACCTGTTAAAGACAGGCTCCTTATTTCTGAATCATGTCCTTTAATTTTACCTTACCATATTGCGTTAGACCAGGCTCGGGAAAAAGCCCGTGGTAGCAAAGCAATTGGAACAACAGGGCGTGGTATTGGCCCTGCTTACGAAGACAAAGTAGCTCGGCGCGGGCTTCGAGTTGGTGATTTACGTGATCGCCAAGCTTTCGCTGAAAAATTACAAGAAGTTATGGAGTATCATAATTTTCAATTAGTTAATTACTACAAAGCAGAAGCAGTTGATTATCAAAAAGTTCTAAACGACACATTGGCAATAGCAGATATTTTAGTTTCTATGATTGCTGATATTCCCACTCTTTTAGAAGATGCACGCAAAAAAGGTGAGAGAATTATGTTTGAAGGTGCACAAGGTACATTACTTGATATCGATCATGGTACTTACCCTTTTGTTACCTCTTCTAATACCACCGCTGGTGGTGTAGCAACGGGATCTGGTTTTGGCCCACGTTACGTTGGTTATGTATTAGGTATTGTTAAAGCCTATTCTACACGAGTTGGTGCTGGTCCATTTCCAACGGAATTATTTGATGAAACAGGAGAGTACCTTTGTAAGCAAGGTAATGAATTTGGGGCAACAACAGGCCGTCGTCGTCGTACAGGATGGCTTGATGCAGTTGCTGTTCGCAAAGCGGTACAACTTAATTCTGTATCTGGATTTTGTTTAACTAAACTCGACGTGCTAGATGGGCTTAAAGAGGTTAAGATCTGCATTGGTTATCAATTACCAAATGGAGATGTGATAAAAAATGCTCCAGCGTCTGCTGAAGAGTGGGGCTTAGTTAAGCCTGTGTATGAGTCAATGCCCGGCTGGAGTGAATCAACTTTTGGTGTTAAAAGTTATGATGCTTTACCACAAGCAGCGAAAGCCTATATAAAACGGATTGAAGAACTAACCGAAACACCAATTGATATTATTTCAACAGGGCCAGATCGAAGTGAAACTATGATTTTACGAGATCCATATTCAGTATAATTTTAAATTGAGAAAAATCGGGATAATTATCCCGATTTTTATTTTAAGCTTATTAATTAAAATACAGTGATATAAATCTATAAGAGAATATTATGGCAAAAATAGGAACACCATTATCATTAAGTGCAACAAAGGTATTACTTTGTGGTGCAGGTGAATTAGCCAAAGAGGTTGTCATTGAATTGCAGCGTTTTGGGTGTGAAGTTATTGCTGTTGATCGTTATGCTAATGCGCCAGCCATGCAAGTTGCACATCGTTCTCATATTATTAATATGCTAGACGGTGATGAGCTTAGAAAAATTATTGAGATAGAAAAACCTAATTATATTGTTCCTGAAATAGAAGCAATAGCCACCGATACTTTATTAGAATTAGAAAAAGAAGGATTTGTAGTTATTCCTACAGCTAAAGCGACGCAATTAACCATGAACCGTGAAGGTATACGTCGTTTAGCCGCAGAAGAACTCAAATTGCCAACTTCACCATATCGTTTTGCATTAAATAAAGCCGAGTATAAGCTTGCAGTTAAAGAAATAGGTTTCCCTTGTTTAGTTAAACCTGTAATGAGTTCTTCGGGAAAAGGGCAATCTTTAGTAAGAAGTGAAGCTGATATTGAATTTTCATGGAAATATGCACAAGAAGGTGGCCGTGCAGGTAGGGGTAAAGTTATTATTGAAGGTTTTGTTGATTTTGATTATGAAATTACGCTATTAACTGTTAGGCATATTAACGGGGTTTTATATTGTGAACCTATTGGCCACCGTCAAGAAAAAGGCGACTATCGAGAATCTTGGCAACCGCAGCAGATGTCAGCTAATGCATTATGTTTAGCTAAAGATATCGCTATGAAGATAACCGAAGCTTTGGGGGGGTATGGGGTATTTGGTGTAGAGCTGTTTGTTAAAGGCGATCAGGTTTGGTTTAGTGAAGTATCACCAAGACCACATGATACAGGTATGGTTACATTAATATCACAAAACATCTCAGAGTTTGCATTGCATGCTAGAGCTATTTTAGGATTACCAATACCTTTAATTGAGCAATATGGTCCAAGTGCATCAGCGGTATTGTTAGCAAATGGTAACTCTGATCACATTACTTTTTCTAATTTGGACAAAGTATTAAATGTTCCAGGTACTGATTTACGCTTATTTGGTAAACCTGAAGTTAACGGAATAAGACGAATGGGAGTTGCTTTAGCTAAAGCAGCAACAGTAGAAGAAGCAATTAAAAAAGCGGTTAATGCAATTAATCAGCTAAAAATAACCTTCTAACCTTGTATTTTGACTAAAAAATATTCATTTGAAATAAAAAAAAAGAATTTTATGAAATAGAGGGTTGACGTGGACAAGTGAAATGCGTAACATACGCAACCCTTGAGACAGCGAAGTAAATTGACGAAAAGTTAGTTGATTTAAAAAAAGCTGTTAGCTCTTTAAAAATAAGAAACAGACAATCTGTGTGGGCACTTGCGAGACAAAAGATTAAAGTCTACGGACTAAAAAATTAAGTCTTGATAAGTGACACTGAAGATTCATTTGAATATGTCAGAGACAGTTATTGAGCATCAAACTTTAAATTGAAGAGTTTGATCATGGCTCAGATTGAACGCTGGCGGCAGGCTTAACACATGCAAGTCGAACGGTAACATGAGTGCTTGCACTTGATGACGAGTGGCGGACGGG
>NZ_LZGV01000097.1:0-62365 GCF_001690265.1 Gilliamella sp. HK2 | reverse complement strand
TGTGGAAACGATAAGCACTGATAATGGGGCGAATAACTATTCTAAACGCAAAACGACATCGTTATAGCGCAACAAAACTATATATTATCAAGTTATTATGCTTATTGTTAGTGTAAATTGAATAAACAAAAATCAGTAAGACTTTATGTAGTTAAAATAGTGATGCTGTTTAACCAAAGCTATCATTCTTATGGTACAAGGCGAATTCGTTTTGATTTGCAAAACGAGAATATTTAGGTATCACGTCGTTATATTACTTGGGAGATGAAATCCTTTATTACTCGTATCAAAATACACCGTTAAACATTATAAATTTCACGATACAGAAGTGAATGAAACATCCACAAAGAATTATTGGCAACAGTAATTCTTTGTGGATGATAAAAAGCAAATTGTTGTCGCGGATTTAACTTATATTCGAGCTAACCAACGTTGGCATTATTTATTGTGTTTTAGTGAATTTATCCAATATGCAGATTGCCATCATGTTGGTAAACATAAAACGGCAGAGCTTGTCATGTTAGCATTAAGCCAAATTAAACAACCATTATCGAAATTGGATTTATTTCATTCAGATCGAGGTGAAAAGTTTGATAATCGGCTATTGGAGGATTGTTTTAAGGCATTTAATATCACGCATTCATTAAGCAAGAAAGAGGGTTTTTATGACAATAAGGTAGCCGAAGCGACATTGAGAACAATTAAAACGAAGTTTGTAAAAGGCCAACGCTTCAATCCTGTAACTATCCCCTAAAATAGTACAGCAAAAAAGTAGAAAATTCTCTATGATAAAAGTAAAAGAGGATTCAATTATGAAAAAAATGACTGAACATCAAATCGTAGCTATTTTAAAAGAAGCTGAAGCGGGTATTCCCGTTAAAGAGCTGTGCCGTAAATATGGCATGGGTAATTCAACTTTCTATAAATGGCGAGAAAAATACAGCGGAATGGAAACGTCGGATATCAAACGCTTAAAGGAGCTGGAGGCTGAAAACCGCAAGCTTAAGCAGATGTTTGCCGAACTGAGCTTAAAATCCCAGCTTCAGGAAGAAATCATAAAAAAGCTTTAGTGCCCACAAAGGCACGTAAAACGTGGGCACAGCAACTACAACAAAATCATTTAGTTACTATTGCTATGAGCTGTGCCATTGTTGGCTTAAGCCGTTGTGCTTACTACTATTAATCTAAGTTACAGGATGATTCGTGATTATTTCGGTGTTGAATGCTATCACAGACTGGCATTTACGATGGGGCTTTCCTAAATGTTTTAATCGTATCAGAAAGCTCAGCTATCAATGGAATCATAAACGTGTTTATCGAGTGTATTGTGAGTTAAAACTGAATCTTAAAACAAAACGAAAACAACGAATGCCACCTCGGGCGTCAGAAAAGTTATTGGCTCCCAATAAAAAAAGTGAATGTTGGTCAATGGATTTTATGAGTGACAGTAGTCGTAATCAACGTCGCTTTAGAACATTCAATGTCATCGATGACTTTAATCGTGAGGCGTTAGGTATTGATATTGCAGTAAACTTACCAGCAGGAAGGATTACCCGTTACTTAGATAAACTGGCCGAATATCATGGGTATCCATTAAAAATGCGGGTCGATAATGGGCCAGAATTTACAGGGAAAACCTTTACCAACTGGGCTAAATTACATGGTATAACCATTGATTATATCCAGCCCGGTAGCCCTTATCAAAATGGCTATATTGAACGATTTAATCGTACCTATCGTACTGAAGTGCTCGATTTATATCTATTTAATAATCTAGAACAAGCAAGAAAGGTAACCGAAGAATGGCTAACCATTTATAACACCGAAAGACCGCATGAGGCATTAAATAACATGACACCGATTGAGTATAAAACACTAAAACAAGCAGCATGATTTTCTACGTGAGTTGTGTACTAAGTTTGGGGTATTTACAAATTGGCTGCATTATTACAATAATGAACGAACTCATTAGGGAAAAATGAGCTATGGTCGAATACCAATGGAAACATTGCTTGATGGAAAACGGATCTGGGAAGAAAAAAATCTGAACCAGATTTAACCTGACAGACACCCAATAAAAACTGGTAACTGTCAGATTAGGTTTGAGCTACTACACTTTACCTATTAACGGTTGGCTATTTTGTAATAATTTTAATGCTTTTTCAAAATTAAATTCTTGGAACATGTGCCATTTCCCTTTTTATACCTAGTTTACCTAAATGACACAAAATATTGAACAATCTCGATTTGCAGCATTCAGTTATTGAAAAATCTGAATAGAATTTATTAAAAGAGGGACTATAGCCCTCTCTTTTTATTTCCAACTGATAATACTTATTATATTTCCATTCAAATCAACGGTGGCTGTTACCGTATTAACAATAACGCCACCAAAAGCATTTTTCCCCCTAAATGAAGTGACGATAATTAGGTTATCACTTCCATTATCGATATATTTAGTTTCAACATGTTTGAATGAGTCAGGGTCATTCATTTTTGATTTTATATATTTTTCAAGTTCTCTGTGAGAACCATCCCAAGAGCTAAATTGGGAATGAATCAATTTTTTCCGTTGTAATTCTTTTTGTAATTTAGCCTTTTGGGTTTTATATTCTGCGTTTTCAGGGGCAAGTGTTGACAGCTCGTTATATAATTCAATCTTTTTTTCTAATTCAGCTTTAGGAACTTCTTTAAGTTTATTTAATAAATAATCAATTTTTTGTTGATTTTTAAGTTTTATTAATTCTGATCTAGCTTGTTCGCCTAATTCTAAGACCGTTTGATCTTTAGCTGAGTAATATTTATCGGCTAAAGATGCCGCTTCATCATATTTTTTCTCTGTTATCAATTGGTTGATTTGTGAAACAATTTCCTGTTTATTTAAGTTAAATTCTGAAATAAGGTTTTTTTCTTGCCCCTCTCTTTCTTTGCTTCTATCTACACCACTAATAATAAACCAAACAACAATTAATAATGTGGTTATTATCGCTTTTTTCTTACCGCTTACCTCTTTTTGTGTGTTTTTATAAATGATTTGGTAAGTTATCGGTAATAGTGCTATACCTATTAATAGCGCTACTATTCCCATCAATGGGGTTTGAGTGAAATTTACAATTCCTGATAAAATAAAAAGCACGCCAAAAAGCCAAGCTAAAACAAGTCGTAATGTTTTCATAAAAAGTCCTAGTTATTAATAATTAATAATTTTATATAATTTGTAACAATTTTGTAAAGAAAAACTCATCAATATATAGTTAAAGAACTGTGCCGTAAATAGGGCATGGGTAATTCAATTTTTTATCAATGGCGGGAAAAATATGGCAGGATGGAAAATTCAGTCATCAAACATTTAAAGGAGCTTGAGACTGAAAACTGTAACTTAAACACATGGTTGCTGATCCAAGCTTAAAATCACAGCTTTAGGAAGAAATCATAAAAAAGCTTTAGTGTCCACAAAGACACGTAACAGGTGGGCACAGCAACTACAACAGAATCATTCAACCATCATGTAGTAGCTCAAACCTAATTTGACAGTTACCAGTTTTTATTGGGTGTCTGTCAGGTTAAATCTGGTTCAGATTTTTTTCTTCCCAGATCCGTTTTCCATCAAGCAATGTTTCCATTGGTATTCGACCATAGCTCATTTTTCCCTAATGAGTTCGTTCATTATTGTAATAATGCAGCCAATTGTCCACATCTGTTTGGAGTGTTTCTAAATCTGAATAGCGCTTTTTACGAAATGTCACCATATAAAACTCATGTAAAATAGTTTTATGAAAACGTTCGCAGATCCCATTCGTTTGTGGCGACATAGCTTTTGTCTTAGTATGGTCAATATCATTAATCGCCAGATAAAGTTGATAATCATGCTTTTCAATAGTGCCACAAAACTCCGTTCCTCTATCGGTTTATATTCGAAGCATTGGCAAATGATGAGCATTATAAAATGGTAAGACCTTGTCATTGAGTAAATCGGCTGCTGTAATTGGCGTTTTGGTCACATACAATTTACAATGCGCAACCTTAGAAATAAGTATCAACAAAAGTCTGTTTATAAATCCGACCGACACCCTTTAAATTACCAACATAAAACGTATCTTGAGATCCAAGATAATCTGGATGAGCGGTTTCTATTGCACCACAAGCTTCATCATCGTGCTTTTTCTTTTCTAATGCAGCTATTTGGCTATCATTGAGTTCAATACCTTCTGAGTCGCTTTTTCTTCTAAAGCATGTAAGCGTTTTTTGAAATTCTCAAGATTATATCTTAACCAAACAGAACGCGCGCCACTTCCTGAAATAAAAACACCTTGCTTACGAAGCTCATTGCTTGTTCTATGCTGACCATGAGCAGGATAGTCAATAGCATAACGAATAACGGCTTGTTCCGTTGGGTCATCAACGCGATTTTTGAGATTTGGTGTCCATCTACTCTTTGATATTAAAGAGTCTAAACCACCTTCTTCAATGAGTTCTTTATAACGATAAAACGTATCTTCTTGATACTCCCGTCACTTTACAAGCTCTAGACACGTTTTGAAGTTCTTCAGCTAAATTTAATAAGCCTACTTTATGTTTTATGATTTGATTGTTAGTATGAAGCATGAGCGTTACCTCTTGTTGTTTTGATTTTAGATTTGACACCTAATATCAAAACTGGTAACGTTCTCTTTTTCAATCCCTTTGTCCGATTAAGTCGGAACTAATACAAATTAAATTTCCGGCGCGCTTTCAATAATACTCGCTAGCTTTTCAAGTGTCACTCTTAGAAAATTTGGCATAGACTCCAATTCAATTGAGTCCATTAAATTTTTAACGTAAAGACCCAGCTCAGTATCACCTTCAACAATTAAACGTCGCTGAAAGAATAGGGTATCAGGATCTTGACGTCTGGTTGCTATCATAATCAAATCATTAGCATTACCAATAAAACTTACATCAGCAATCTCTTCTCTGCTTACGACAAGTTTATTGTCAATAAGGCTTACAAACCAAATAAGGCCAAGATCGGTAACTTGAATTTTAAGCCATCGATTTTCTAAAAAGTCGAGATCCCCATCTTCAAGAGAATGTTCAAATTGTAACTGTAATAATTGCTCTATGGCCTGCTTTTTTATATTAAAAGGAATGTGTCGTAAAGTAAGCCCCAAAATATGGGGCGCTTTATTAACAAACTGTGAATGAATCTTGCTTAAAATTTCGCTTCTTGATCCAATCATTTAGGCATCTCCAGAAATCATTTTTTCATAGATATCTAAATCAGTATTTAAATGTTCATAAACTTCTTCACTAACTTCATTACGAACTTTCATTTGTAGTAAAGCTGTACGTTCTGCACCAATTGCTACTAGACGCATACGCCTTTCTAGATTTTCTGCTTCAAGTGCTTTTTGTTCTAAGTCTTTCAGACCCGTTCGCCGTCTTAACGAACCAATAACACGAGAGCCAATTTCATGAATAATTTCTTGATCTAAACCTGTTTCTGATGTTTCTTGTAATAAATTGTTTTGCATTTTTTCAAGACTAGTAATGGCTTCTTCGGCCATATGTCCTTTAACTGTTAAAATTTCATTGTGTTGTTCAGAATTATCTAAAATGACACTACCTCGTAATAAGATAGGTAATATTATAACTGCTGTAATTAATGAAATTAAAATGATACCTGCTGCAATAAAAACAAGTTGATAACGACCACTAATACTTATTGGTATGGATAATACACCCGCTAGAGTAATAGCACCTCGAACGCCTGCAAATGTCGAAATTAAAAGATCTCTTGTTGAATATGCTCTAAATGCAAGTGGACGTTTGGTTCCAAAAGGCATGGCAGGCATATGCTTCATTGCCCATAACCAAGCAAATCGAGTTCCCATTAACACTGCAAAGACAAATAAAACAATTAAACATAATTGCCACACTTCAATTGATTTATCTATTTGGTTTTCTGCAAAAGTATTATTTAAAATACTTGGTAGTTGAATGCCTAATAAAACAAATACAAATCCATTAAACACAAAAGTTAACATTGACCATGTGCTATCTGATTGTAAGCGTGCAGTTAACGGTGCATTTCGCATCATACCTGAATGGTTTACTGTCATACCTGCACTTACAGCAGCTAAAATACCTGAGCAGTGGAATTCTTCTGCAATGATATAAGCGGCAAATGGAAGTAAGAATAGTAATACAATTTGAATAGCTGGATCATTGTGAGTCAGCTGATTTATTTTACGTAAAATACGTGCATATAACCAAGTAAATAAGACACCAATAGCTAAACCACCAATGGCAACGATAAAGAAGGTCATGCTAATTTGTAATAAGTCAAATTGTAATGTGCCAACTGCAATTGCTATAGCAAAATTTAAAGAAACTAAGCCGGAAGCATCATTCATTAATGCTTCGCCCTCAATGATTTCCATTTTTTCTTTTTCTATTCGACCTTTACCCACAATTCCACTTAATGCTACAGCATCGGTTGGCGATAACACAGCAGCTAAGGCTAAACATGCAGCTAACTGAACATTTGGTAGTATCCAATAAAGAATGTAACCCAATGCAATAATCGAAATAACAACTAAAACTAAAGCTAATCCGATGATTTCTCTACCATTGTAGATAAAATCTTTCACTGACGTTTTGCGTCCGTCAGCAAAAAGCAAAGGGGGAATAAATAAAACGAGAAATAATTTTGGATCAAATTCTACATAAACATTAAATGCTGCCAATATACAACCTAGTAATATTTGCATTAAAGGTAATGGAATTTGAATTGGCAACATTTTAACAACGACACCAGAAAGTGATACAATTAGTACCAAGAGTAAAATTATTGAAAAAAGTTCCATAGTTTTCCTTCTATTTATCCTATAATCCTGTTGATTATATTGATTATACAGGATCTTTAGTTAAATTTCAGGTGAAAATTTCGCAGAATCATCTAAATTTTGGTCAGATACAAATTTTAATTAGAAAATAATCGAATTAATTAACAGGTATTTTTGATGGAAAGTTGGCAAAGGGCATTTATATTACACACTCGTTCTTATACTGAAAGCAGCCTATTAGTTGATTTGTTTGTTGAAAATGTTGGAAAAATAACGGTTTTAGCTAAGGGAGCAAAAAGAAAACGTTCATCATTAAAAGGGATGTTGCAACCTTTTACTCCACTAATTGTACAATATTCAGGTCAAGGTGACATAAAAACATTGCGTCAAGTTGAAGCAATGTCTCTCTCTTTGCCATTAGCATCTGTTTATTTATATAGTGCTTTTTACTTAAATGAACTATTACACCGAGTCTTAGTCGCCGAAACTGAAATGCCAACACTTTTTGATGACTACTTAAAAAGCTTGCAACAATTAGCACAACAGGTTTCTGCTGAAAATGTGCTACGAGCTTTTGAATTATCCTTATTAGATAATTTAGGCTATTGTGTTGATTTTTTTCACTGCTGTGCCACTGGCGATAGTATTGTCGAATCGATGAATTATCAATATCAAAGTGAAAAAGGGTTTATTAGTAGCTTATTAAAAAACAGCACCAGTTTTACAGGTGAACAAGTTTTGGCACTAGGAAAACGCCAATTTAATAGTGATGATACACTGAAAGCCGCAAAACGTTTTACTCGAATGGCATTAAAACCTTATGTAGGTTCAAAACCTTTTAAAAGCAGAGAACTATTTTTGAAGCTCTAATTTTTACCAATTACAATTTATACATAATACTAACAGAAAGATTTATTAGAAAAGTGATGAATTAATTTATCAAGTTGATTGGCAAACTTTTCTCTATCTTTAATTGAAAAAGGAGAAGGGCCTTTAGATTGTACGCCACTAGCTCGCATAGTTTCCATAAAATCGCGTATAGTTAGCCGCTCTTTTATCGTATCGAGTGTATATTGTTCTCCTCGTGGTGTGAGTACTAAAGCGCCTTTATTTAATGCATCTGATGCAAGTGGAATGTCGGATGTGATAACTAAATCATTTTTTTTAACTAACTCAATAATTTTATTATCTGCGGCATCAAATCCTTTTCCAACTTGTAAACTTTGAATGTAAGGTGAGAGGGGAATCGTTAATCGTTGATTAGCTATTAATATTGTATTAATGGCTTTTCGATTTGCTACTCGATATAAAATCTCTTTAATTGGGTTAGGGCATGCATCAGCATCAATCCAAATGTTCATAGTTACTCTATTCAATATTCAATTAAAACTTCCAATATTTAGTGATTATATCGTCTATTATAAAAAAATAATCAATTATTTTTTGTAAAAGTATTACAGAGATAGGATACGTTACAGTCTATTTTATGCTCATATTCGTGTTGATGTCGCGGCAATTGTTTCTATTTAAAATCTTAATGATAAGTGATAGTATATGCGGTCTACTTTATTTATGTATGCAAGTGCGCTTTCGTGTGGCGCACCACTGTTATAAGGATTTATTATGCCAATAATTACTCTTCCTGACGGAAGTCAACGTCAATTTGATAAAGCCGTTACTGTTTTAGAAGTTGCACAAAGCATAGGTGCAGGGCTAGCAAAAGCATGTATAGCTGGACGTGTAAATGGTGAGCGTAAAGACGCTTGTGATTTGATAGAACAAGATGCCACATTAGCCATTATTACGGCAAAAGATGAGGATGGTCTTGAAATTATACGTCACTCTTGTGCGCATCTATTAGGTCATGCTATTAAGCAATTATGGCCTGATACGCAAATGGCCATTGGTCCAACTATTGATAATGGTTTTTATTATGATGTTGATTTAGATCACTCTTTGACGCAAGAAGATCTTGATGCATTAGAAAAACGTATGCATGAATTGGCTAAAAAAGATTACGAAGTAAAAAAAGAAGTGGTTAGTTGGGAGCAAGCTAGGGAAGTATTTTGGAAACGACATGAACCCTATAAAATAGCTATCTTAGATGAAAATATTCCTAAAGATTCAAAACCAGCACTTTATCATCACGAAGAATATATTGATATGTGCCGAGGGCCACATGTGCCTAATATGCGTTTTTGCCACCATTTTAAATTGCAAAAAGTCGCCGGCGCTTACTGGCGTGGTAACAGTGATAATAAAATGTTACAACGCATTTATGGCACTGCATGGGCTGATAAAAAACAACTCGATAGTTATTTACAATTCTTAGAAGAAGCAGCCAAACGTGATCACCGAAAAATAGGTAAACAACTTGATCTTTACCATATGCAAGAAGAAGCACCAGGTATGGTATTTTGGCATAATGATGGTTGGATTATCTTCCGTGAGCTTGAAGTTTTCGTTCGCACCAAATTAAAGGAATACGATTATCAAGAAGTCAAAGGCCCTTTCATGATGGATCGCATTTTATGGGAAAAAACAGGGCATTGGGGTAATTATAAAGAGTTAATGTTTGTGACTTCATCTGAAAATCGTGAATATTGTATTAAACCAATGAATTGTCCTGGGCACGTGCAAATTTTTAACCAAGGGTTAAAATCATATCGTGATTTACCATTGCGTATGGCAGAATTTGGTAGTTGTCATCGAAATGAGCCGTCAGGATCTTTGCACGGATTAATGCGTGTTCGAGGCTTTACGCAAGATGATGCACATATTTTTTGTACGGAAAGCCAAATTCGTAGCGAAGTTAACAGCTGTATTAAAATGGTTTATGATACTTATAGTACTTTTGGATTTACTGACATTACGGTTAAGTTATCAACTCGCCCAGAAAAACGAATTGGTAAAGATGAAACATGGGATCTTGCGGAAAAAGATTTGGCCGAATGTTTAACTGAAAATGGCATAGAATTTGAGTACTTACCAGGTGAGGGCGCATTTTATGGACCGAAGATCGAGTTTACTTTACATGATTGTTTAGGTCGTGCATGGCAATGTGGTACTGTTCAGCTTGACTTTATGTTGCCTGAACGTTTAGATGCAACTTATGTAGGTGAAGATAACGAACGTCATATTCCAGTTATGATCCATAGAGCTATTTTGGGCTCAATGGAGCGTTTTATGGGGATTTTAACTGAAAACTGCGCGGGGTTCTTTCCAACATGGCTTGCTCCATTACAAGTTGCCGTAATAAACATTACTGATAATCAAGCTGAATATGCCAAACAATTATGCGAAAAATTACAAAAAGTTGGTATTAGAGCAAAAGCAGACTTGAGAAATGAGAAAATAGGGTTTAAAATTCGTGAGCATACTCTTAAACGTGTTCCTTATATGTTTGTTTGTGGAGACAAAGAAATGGAATCAGGAACAATTTCAGTTCGAACACGCCAAGGTAAAGATCTTGGTAGCTTTGAAGTGAAACATGTTATAGAATTGTTGCTTAACGAAATTCATAGTCGTTCATTAGAACAAATGAATTAATGATAAATTACTTTGGAGGAATGAGATATTAAAGTCAGTAAACGTATTCAGTCAACACGCGCGCATAAGATCAATGATGAAATTACTGCTCGTGAGGTGAGGTTAACCGGCGTCGATGGTGAACAGCTCGGTATAGTAAGCTTAGACGAAGCTTTAAAACAAGCTGAAGAAGCAACTCTTGATTTAGTCGAAATAAGCCCTAATGCAGAGCCACCTGTTTGTCGAATTATGGATTATGGCAAATTCCTCTATGAAAAGAGTAAAGCAACAAAAGAGCAGAAGAAGAAGCAAAAGATTGTTCAGGTTAAGGAAATTAAGTTCCGACCTGGTACAGACGAAGGCGACTATCAGGTAAAACTCCGCAGCCTGATTCGCTTTCTTGAAGATGGCGATAAAGCTAAAGTTACGTTGCGTTTTCGTGGACGTGAAATGGCTCACCAACAGTTAGGATCTGAAATGCTTGATCGTATTAAAGAGGACTTAGCTGATTTGGCTGTCATTGAATCTTATCCAACTAAGATTGAAGGCCGCCAAATGATTATGGTGCTTGCGCCGAAGAAAAAGTAATGGTTTTACAAGTTAATTTTTGATTCATTAAAGATTACACCATTATTTTATTTTTATTAACAATGCGAAGTGGAAATTAATAAAATGCCTAAAATTAAAACTGTAAAAGGCGCAGCAAAGCGCTTTAAAAAAACAGCTTCTGGTGGCTTTAAGCATAAGCAAGCTAACAAAAGTCATATCCTAACTAAAAAATCAACTAAGCGTAAACGTCATTTACGTGGTTTGACCACCGTGTCAAAAGGCGATTTAGGTTTAGTTACTGCGTGTGTTCCATACGCTTAAGTTATTGGTTAATTATTTAGAGGATATAATTTATGGCTCGTGTTAAACGTGGTGTTATTGCTCGTGCACGTCACAAGAAAATTTTAAAACAAGCAAAAGGTTACTATGGTGCACGTTCACGTGTATACCGTGTTGCTTTCCAAGCAGTAATTAAAGCAGGACAGTATGCTTATCGTGACCGTCGTCAACGTAAACGTCAATTCCGTCAATTATGGATTGTCCGTATTAATGCGGCAGCTCGTCAATGTGGTCTTTCTTATAGCCGTTTTATCAATGGTTTAAAGAAAGCATCAATTGAAATCGATCGCAAGATCCTTGCTGATATTGCTGTATTTGACAAAAATGCATTTGCTGCATTAGTTGAGAAAGCAAAAGCGGCACTATAATAGCTTTATAAAAGCCGAGTTATCTCGGCTTTTATATTTTCATTTTTATTATAAGGGTTGATTAATTATGAAGTTAGTTATTTTTCGTTTCTTTTTTGATTGCTTTAGCAATACTATTTTGTGAGGCAAAGAAAAAACGAAAAATAATTATAAAAGCCTCAAAAGAGGCTTTTTTTATGCAATAAACAATAAGCAGGAGAACTGTATGCCTCAATTAGTTGAACTGGTAAATAATGCCAAATCCGCTATTGAAAATGCTAATGACATTAATTCGATCGAACAAATTCGGGTGGAGTATTTTGGTAAAAAAGGTCATTTTACAATGCAAATGGCTTCATTACGCGATGTTCCAGCTGATGAGCGCCCAGCTGTCGGTCAAAAAATAAATGATGCAAAGCAAAAAGTTGTTGAAATATTAAATCATAAGCGCAATTTTTTAGAGCGTCAGGCTCTTGATGCGAAACTAGCTAATGAAACAATTGATATTACGTTGCCAGGAAAATCAATTGAATTAGGTGGATTACATCCAGTGACAAAAACGATTAATCGGTTAGTCGATTTTTTTGGCGAACTTGGTTTTGCTGTTGAAACGGGGCCTGAAATTGAAGATGACTATCATAATTTTGACGCATTAAATATTCCTGCTCATCACCCAGCTAGAGCTGATCACGATACATTTTGGTTTGACGCAAAACGATTATTAAGAACACAAACTTCAACGGTGCAAATTCGCACAATGGAAAACCAAAAACCACCAATTCGAATCATTGCTCCAGGAAGAACTTATCGTAATGATTACGATCAAACTCATACGCCAATGTTCCACCAAATGGAAGGCTTACTTGTTGATAAAGATATCAGCTTTACACATCTAAAAGGTTTGTTGCATGATTTTCTGCATTGCTTTTTTGAAGATAATATGGAAATTCGTTTTAGACCAGCTTATTTTCCATTTACAGAACCGTCAGCAGAAGTTGATATTAAAGCGAAAAATGGCAAGTGGCTAGAAGTGTTAGGTTGCGGGATGGTTCATCCTAATGTATTACGTAATGTAGGCATTGATCCTGAAGTGTACAGTGGCTTTGCTTTTGGTATGGGGATAGAGCGGCTAACAATGTTACGTTACGGTGTCACTGATTTGCGTTCTTTCTTTGAAAATGATTTACGTTTTTTAAAGCAATTTAATTAATTCTGGAGATCAAAACATGAAATTTAGTGAAAGTTGGCTACGTGAATGGATCAATCCAGAAATTAGTAGCGAAACGTTAGCTGATCAATTAACAATGGCTGGTTTAGAAGTCGATGATGTTGAAAAAGTAGCAGGCGATTTTACAGGTGTTGTTGTCGGTAAAGTCGTTGAATGTATGCAACATCCTAATGCAGACAAACTTCGTGTCACAAAAGTTGATATTGGTAAAGCTGAATTACTGGATATAGTTTGCGGGGCTCCAAATTGCCGTAAAGGTTTAATGGTTGCTTGTGCAACGGTAGGCGCTGTATTGCCCGGCGATTTTAAAATAAAACCAGCTAAATTGCGGGGAGAGCCATCAGAAGGCATGTTGTGCTCTTATTCTGAATTAGGAATTTCTGATGAACATAATGGTATTATTGAATTACCTGATAATGCGCCGTTAGGACAAGACATTCGTGAATATTTGAATTTAAATGATGTCATGATTGATATCAGCGTAACACCGAATAGAGCAGATTGCTTTGGTATTATTGGCGTTGCTAGAGATATTTCTGCAGTTAACAACGTTCCAATGAAAGAACTACAAGTTGACAGTATGCCTGCAACCATTACCGATACTTTATCAATACAGATAGATGCTCCTCAAGCCGCTCCTCGCTATTTGGGACGTGTAATCAAAAATATTAATGTTAATGCAGCCACTCCACTTTGGATGAAAGAGAAATTACGTCGAGGTGGAATTCGTTCAATTGATGCAGTTGTAGATATAACTAACTATGTATTATTAGAACTTGGTCATCCAATGCATGCATTTGATTTGACTCAGATAGAAAAGGGAATAGTTGTTCGTTACGCAAGTAATGATGAAAAACTGGTCTTACTTAACGGTAATGAAGTTAACCTTAATGATAAAACTTTAGTCATTGCCGATCACCAAAAGGTTTTGGCTTTAGCCGGAATTATGGGTGGTGAAAAATCGGCTGTAACACAAACAACTAAAGATGTATTTCTTGAATCTGCATTTTTTAGTCCATTAGCAATAACAGGTAAAGCTCGTGAATATGGCTTACATACTGAAGCTTCGCATCGTTATGAACGTGGTGTTGATCCATCTTTACAATTTGTTGCAATGGAACGAGCGAGTCAATTACTAATTGATATTTGTGGTGGTGAAGTTGGTCCAATTATTGAGGTAACACAACAAAGTGAACTACCAAAACAAGCAATAATTAAACTTCGTCGCAATAGAATTGATCGTATCATTGGTTATGCAATTGAGACACAAAAAATCACCGATATTTTAATTAGGCTTGGTTGTGAAGTCGAATACAATGGCAATGTTTGGACTGTAAAATCACCAAGTTGGCGTTTTGATTTGCAAATCGAAGAAGATTTAGTTGAAGAAATTGCGCGTATTTATGGCTATAACAATATTCCAAATGCCAATTTAAAAATTGAGTCAGTAATGAAACCAAAGCCTGAAAGCCAAATATCATTGCGAAGAATAAAAGACTTATTAGTTGATAGAGGATATCAAGAAGCCGTAACATATAGCTTTGTTGACCCCAAAATTCAACACATTCTTCACCCTGAGCAGCAAGAGATCACATTACCTAACCCCATTTCAAGTGAAATGTCAGTTATGCGTTTATCACTATGGTCTGGCTTATTAGATGCAGTGCTATACAACCAAAATCGCCAGCAATCTCGGGTTAGATTGTTTGAAACAGGATTGCGTTTTATACCTGATGAAAAAGATGAATTAGGTGTACGCCAAGAGTTAATGTTATCAGGCATTATTACAGGTAGCTTATATGAAGAGCATTGGCAACTTCCTAAAAGGAATGTTGATTTCTATGATCTTAAAGGTGATATTGAATCAATCTTTTCTCTTTTAGGCTGTGCGGATAAAGTACAGTTTAAAAAAGCTCAACTACCTGCCTTGCATCCTGGACAAAGTGCTACTATCTATTTGAATGATGAGCTATTAGGCTATCTAGGTGTTTTACATCCAGAAATTGAAAAAAAATTATCTTTAAATAGTAAAACACTTGTTTTTGAAATAAATTTAGCTAAAATTAATAGCAAGACAGTACCTGTTGCTCAAGACTTATCAAAGTATCCTTCGAACAAACGAGATATAGCTATTGTGGTATCAAATACAATTCCAGTAGCTGATATTATTTCTGAGTGTAAGCGGGCTGGTGGTGAGCAACTTATTAAAGTTAATTTGTTTGATGTTTACCAAGGTGAAAATATCAAAGAAAATCAAAAAAGTCTTGCTATCAGTTTGATTTTACAAGATAAATCACGTACACTTGAAGAAGAAGATATAACAAACATTGTAAGTAAATGCGTTACTGCTTTACAAAATCGTTTTAAAGCCCTATTAAGAGAATAATAATATGACATTAACTAAAGCTGATATTGCAGATCGTCTTGCCGAAAAATTTACCATTGATCGTCAAGAAGCTAAAGTCCTTGTTGAACTCTTTTTTGAAGAGATTCGAGTGGCTTTGGAAAAAGGGGAGCCAGTAAAATTATCTGGATTTGGTAATTTTTCGGTACGAGATAAAAACTCACGCCCTGGTCGAAATCCTAAAACAGGGGAAAGTGTTGATATCTCAGCTCGCCGAGTTGTTACCTTTAGACCTGGAATTAAATTCAGAGAGCGTGTAGAAAAAAATTTAGTTATTTAATATTAAATTCTTATTCTGCTTGCTTAATATAATAGCCTTTCTCTTATTAAGAACACTGGGAAGGCTATTTTATTTATAAATAATGCTTGTATTAATTTCGTAAATAAAGCATAATAACCGTTCTTCAATGGAGGCTCTATGGGTCCTCTTGCAACATTTTTTTGCTCATCAGGTCAGGTCCGGAAGGAAGCAGCCAAAGTAAAAAATATGTGTGTGGGATGTGGCTGATAGAGTCTCCTCCAAAACTTATTTTACAGTAAGTTTGCCTATTCTTATAAATTATAACTAATTAGGTGTTATTTATAATTTACAACATATTAAGAAAATAAGAAAAAATAACTTCTTGATAACAAATAAAGTTATTTTGTCATATCCATCCTTTATCTCAACAATAACTGCAATGTAAATAATATGCTATTAAATACTAGATTGTAATTAAATAATTTTGCGCTAGTTATATCATTAAATATTAATAATATAACATTAATAAAAAACATAAGATGAGCTTGCTTTCCCGCTTTTTTGCCGTCGCGATAATATCACTAAATAATCCACTGATGCTTTAGTTGCAAATTCATCTATTGAAAATCCTTTGTCTTTGGTATTTCTATTTGGTGACAATCTCTCTTTTAATTAAAATAATTACTAAATTTATTATGCAAATTTGATTCGTTAATAAAAAGATTTGTTTACAATCGTCGATAGAACAAATTGATCAGGGTGTTGAAATTTAGCTGCGTGGAGTAAACATATTATCAAAATGGTCGAGTTTAATTAACTTTTTTCTAACAAAATCGTTGATCCATGTATTAGTCATAGCCATATGACACCTCTCTTTAAACAGAAAGTTCACAATCATTGTAATGAATCACTGATAATGAAAATAAGGGAATAAATAAAATTGCGCGGGAATAAATGGGATTAAGCCTTGTTCGGAAAGGGATTGAAAAAAAATTGAAATAAAAATGCGGAAAAAATGCAGAATGGAAATAAAATTAAAAACGGCTGTAAAATTTCGGTTAGTGCGGAAATGCTTATTAGCCGTTTAAATTGCGTTTAAAAATAATTTAAATGCTTTATCTTTTTGATAGAACCCTTTCTAATTTTGCTATTACTTTGAAGTTTGGATCTTCTTTTTGCACGGTGAATGCTTGGTAATTTTGATTGTCGCTGATGACGCTATACGATACATCAACGGGGTTGTACTGTAACCTCTTCACCATTATCACACCATTAAATAATATAATGTAAATACCTCCCAGTGCTTTTGCTTGTTCTGTGCTGTCATTGTGGATGCTAACTAATAGCGTGTCTCCATTTTTGATTGCGTCTGACATGCTGTCATCTGTTGCTGTGAATGTTGCTAGATCTACATTTGATAGCCCTTGTCTCTCAACAAATTCGTTTGATAATATTATCCATGCCGCCCCGTCTGTTGATATTTTGATATCATCAATATTTGATGTGTCAACTTTTAGCTCACCAATTACTGTATGCCCTTTGAAAAAATCTTCATCAACCGATACTTTTCTTACGTTATAGTTTGCCGCAGATCCTTGTAATTTGTTATCAGAGCTATTCTCGTGATTTTGTAATAGTTCAAATTTGTTTATGATGTTAGATACTTCATATTCAAATCCGCCCCCCTTTTTTCCTTTAGCTTTGCGTTTTTCCCAATTTTCGGCCTTTGCTCTTAAAGCTACCCCTTGTACAGTTTTAGGGCAGTTGTATTTACCAGCTATTTCTCTCGGTGTTAACCAAATCTCTTTCATGTTTGCGCCTTATATTTAAAGTTAACTTTAAAGTTTGTTTTAAAAGTTTATATTTTTATATCTTATTGTTTTTTATTTAAATAAAACCAAACAAAAGAAAAATATAAATTTTTATGTTATTTTTACTTTAAAGATGCATTGCAATTAACTTTAAAGTGAATTATCATTACTTACAAGTTAGATTTAAACTTAATTTTTAAGTTTAGAGCTAATTGGTATTGTTACATTTTTTTGAGAGGTGGTAAATATGGAAAAACAAGATTGGCATCTAGAAGATATAAAATGCGCACTGCGTAAAAAGCGAATTACTTTAAAGTCACTTTCAATTAAAGCTGGGTTGGCTCCCAATACTTTAAATAACGCTTTAAGGGTTTCTTATCCTAAGGCTGAGAGAATAATTGCTGACGCACTTGGTTTAGATCCTAGAGAAATTTGGCCTTCTCGCTATCAATATAAATAAGGTGGTTTTATGTGGATTACAGCACAAGATTTAACCCAGATTGTAGGGATGCCAAACACAGTTCAAGGTGTGTTATATAAAGCTAAGGTTGAAAATTGGGAGCGTCGTAAAGTAAAGGGTGTTCGTGGCGGTGCTTTTGAATATAACATCTTTTCTTTATCTATCTACGACCAAGCTCGTGTTTTGAAGTCAAAAAACAAAATTATGATTGGTGGTAATCAGATGATAGATAAGCCAGAGCCAAAAGAGAAAAGCTATTGCGCTGAAGTTCTGTGGGCTCGGTGTGATAAAGCGACAGACAAGCAAAAAGAGGAAGCAAAAATTAAAGTTGCAGCTGTTGTTGCGGTCAGGCAGTTAGTCGCTACCGGCACAAAAACTGTTGAAGCTTTTAATATTGTTGCAATAACACACAAACACCCATCCGGCAATGTTAGGCGTTGGTTTTACCAAGTTAAAGAAATTGAGCAGTCTGATTTATTGCCGGCATTAATAACTGGCAACATGGATCGTGATTATTCATCTCGGCAATACAAAATGACACCTGAAGCTTGGGACTTTTTCGTTGCTAACTATTTCAGACCTGAGCAACCGGCATTTAATGCGTGCTATCAAATGCTGTGTGATGTCGCTAAAGAACGGGGTTGGGATATTCCACACAAATCAAGCTTGCGCCGAAAGATTGAACGTGAAATCACACCACAACAGCAAGTATTGTGGCGTAAGGGCGAGCATGCACTAATGCAGTTGTATCCTGCACAGCAACGTAGCGTTATTGAGCTTGATGCGCTCGAATGGATTAACGGTGACGGTTACCTGCATAACGTGTTTGTTAAGTGGTATAACGGCGAGATTTTGCGACCTAAGACATGGATCTGGCAAGATGTTCGTACTCGCAAAATCTTAGCTTACTACTGTGATATTTCAGAGAATAGCGATTCAATTCGTCTATCGCTTGCTGATGTAATTGAAAATTACGGCATACCAAAGCATGTCACTATCGATAACACGAGAGCAGCAGCAAACAAATGGTTGACTGGTGGCGTACCAAATCGTTACCGCTTTAAAGTTAAACCAGATGAGCCGATGGGGATTATTCCAATGCTTGGCATTCAGCTTCATTGGTCAAGTGTCATGTTTGGTAAAGGGCATGGTCAAGCAAAGCCGATTGAGCGTGCATTTTCTCACGGTGGGCTTGGTGAGCTGGTTGATAAGCACCCTTTGTTAGCTGGAGCGTATACAGGGGCAAATGTGCTTGAAAAGCCCGATAACTATAACAGCAAGAATGCTGTTGATGTTGATGTGTTCTTAAAAGCGCTTGAGCAAGGTATTGCTATGTTTAACAGTAAACCGAACCGCAATACCGAGGTCTGTGGTGGTGTGATGTCGTTTGATGATGCATTTAATGCTAGCTATCAATCAGGCGCCATTAAAAAAGCTACAGCAGAACAACGCCGATTATTGTTACTACCTTCTGAAGCGGTGACCGTTCGCTTTGATGGCGCGTTTACGATTGATGCCGGTGGCTCAATTCGTGGCGCTAAAAACCGCTACTACAATGAAAAATTAATTGGCATTCGACCTAATAAAGTTGTTATTCGATTTGACCCTCGCAACCTACACGATAGCGTGCTTGTTTATACGTTGGATGGTCGCTTTATCTGTGATGCTCAGTGTTTAGATCGTGTTGCGTTCGGTGATACGCAAGCCGCTCGTGAACATAAACGTCAACGTACGCAGTTCGTTAAACGCCATAAGGGCGCAGCCGAAAATCAAAAACGCATGTCGATTTTAGAAGTTCAATCGCTCATGCCCGATATTGAAGTATCAGAAAAACCAGATTCAAAAGTTATTGAGATTTTAAAAGCTGAGCAATCAAAAAATGGAACAACGACAGATGAGGACATGAGCAAGGCGAAAGCTGATGTACTTGATTTTGATTCAGCATTTGAAGCTGGCATAAAAAAATTAGCAGCCCAAAAAAAATAAGGAGTAAGTCATGTTTACTGGTATTAGAAATGAAATAAAAGCAGCGGTTGAAAATGGTGAAAAATATAGCGCTATTGCGAAACAAAGCGATGTTTCACCTACAGCACTCAGTCAGTTTATGAATGATTCGTATAGCGGCGACAACCAGAAAATTGCTGATAAGTTAACAGTATGGCTTGATAACAAAAAGAAAGCGAACAACTTGAAAACCGCACCAAGTTTTGTTGAAACTCCAACAAGTAAAAAGATATTTAATGCGCTTGATTATGCAAAAATTGCGGGTTGTTTTGTCGTAGTCTATGGCAATAGTGGTGTTGGTAAAACTAACGCAATTACTGAATATGCTAGGCAACCAAATACGTGGTTGATTACCGTTAGACCTTCATCAGCAAAGTTACTTGAATGTTTATATGACATAGCTTGCGCACTCGATATTGATTATGCACCAAAAAGGCTCGGTACATTAAGTAGTGCTATATGTAAAAAAATGCGAGAGACCAAGGGTTTGCTAATAATTGATGAGGCTGACCACTTACCCTACGATGCGCTCGAAGAAATTCGTTTGATTCAAGAGATGACGGGGGTCGGTGTTGTACTGTGCGGTAACCATCAAATCTATTCTAAATTATCAGGCAATGGCTCTCGTAAAACTGACTTTGCCCGTCTCTTCTCACGTATTGCTAAAAAAGTGGCGATTTTAAATACCACCGAAGGTGATGTTGATGCAATCGCTGATGCGTGGGGTATTCATGGAGATAGAGAAAGAAAAATAGTTCATCAGCTAGGTAAAAAGGCGGGCGCACTTCGTATCATTAAAATGACGTTATCACTTGCTGCAATTCTTGCAAATAGTAGTAACGCAGCAATCAATGAAACACACATTAGTGCGGCAATTAGAGATTTGGAAGGTGTTTGATTATTTATCAATTTGATGAGGGGGAAATCATGCAAGAACAACGTAAGCCGTACAGTGCTGAAGAAATCGCGCTAACAATGAATGATGTATCAAAGATTATAGAGCAGCTATCGAGTGAAGGATTTTTGGTCAATAAAGTTGTAATCGGTAATGCTCTACGCCCCACTATTTTTTTATTTAGCAATGACAAGTGCCGAGATTTAATAATATCCGGTAAAGCGTCGTATCAGCATTTTAATAATGTCATGCCAATTAAGCAGGGCGTTTTTGAATATTCTGGATGTCGTGTGGTTTGGTCTGAAAGTTTGATTTGATTAAAGGAAAGAAAAATGAACAAAAATAAAGATAAATCTTGCAAACAATACACTAACGAAACGGTAATTGATGGATATTGGAAAGATGCTAAAGGTGCGTTAATTCCTAAGGAGGTGATCAAGGACGTTGATATGGAGCGTGAAATCGTTGTTGCTGATATTATCGAGCATGCCAAAACTCTTAATAAAGAGTTAGCACTATTCAAAGCTAAAGCTTTTGGCGATATATCCTTTTTTGTGGAGTTATCAGCTGATTGTTATGGCGTTAACATTGGGGGTAAAAAAGGCAATATCACTTTGTTTAGTTTTGATGGTAAATATAAAATTCAGCGCTCAATGCATGATTGTATTGCTCCGAATGAGTGCGTTTTAGCTGCAAAACAATTAATCATTGATTGTGTTGATAGTTGGACTAAAAATGCGAGACCGGAGTTGAAGGCATTAGTTAACAGGGCTTTTACTACCGACAATGATGGAAGTTTGAAGCTTGGTCGTTTGCTTGAATTACGACGTCTTGACATTAAAGATGAGTGCTGGCAAAAAGCAATTGATGCTCTAACAGACTCATTGCAGGTTGTGGGCAGTCGTTCTTATATTCGTGTTTATGAACGAGTCGGTGATAGTAACGAGTATCGACCAATCGCCCTAGATATTGCGAGTGTTTAATATGACAAAATCACAATTAATTAAACTTATTCATATAGCCAAGCAAAAGCTTGGCTTAGATGATGAAACGTACCGCGCTTTGCTTGTCGCTGAAACTAAAAAAAGCTCGTGCTCTAAAATGCTAAAACATGAGCTTGAGAAAGTTTACGAAACAATGAAATTGAAAGGGTTTGAGTATACAGGCGTAAAAAAGAAGTATGGTGCACCGGTTGTCAAAACATCAGATCGGCGTGATGACATAAAAAAGATCCGCGCTATCTGGATCACAATGGGACATCAAGGGTTTATTTCTGATTCACGTGATAAGGCGTTAGATGCATTTGTCGAGCGTATGACAAAAAAATTTACTAGCGGACTTGGCATTAAAACTCATGCATGGCTTGACTCTTATTTAGCTCAGCATGTTTTGGAGTCTTTAAAGAGCTGGCATATACGTGAAATGGTTGATAAATTTTTGTTAGTTAGCGGTGTATGTTATAAAGATAATGTGCTTTATTTGCCAGATAGGACTTCATACAGCGGGTATGATGAAATTAGAGGGCTTTATGAAGACGTGCTTAAAAAGAGATATAAGGGGAAGCAAAAATGAAATTAGGACGCTGCCCTATTTGTCATAGCGATTTGCATTTAGATTCAATTATTGAGGATCAGGCTGGTCGTGATGTTTTAAGTCTTTTACTTAAGTTTACACATAACTGCGCACGTCCAGTTGTTGCTTATGTCGGTTTATTTCGACCGGCCAAGTCCAATCTTAGTAATTCACGCACAGCAAAATTGATGGAAGAAGTTCTTGAGCAATTCAAACCAAGTCGCCATTTAGCTCACGCATTAAATGAAACGGTTAAGCAAATTCAAAAAAAACGAGCAATCAGTAATGAAATTAAGCCACTTGCAAATCATAATTATTTAAAAACAGTTTATAATTCAACTGCGCACTTATTTTTGTATACTGAGACAAGTAAAGAGGATGCGCCAGCAAAAGAAAGCAACGAAGTTTATTTTGAGCAAATGTATCGTGCTAAAGCTGATTTTTCAAAAATAAATGTCGAAGGTGCGCAAGAATGGTACCAAAAAAGGAGGAAGAGAGATGGTCGATGATAATTTAAAACTGTTCGACGATGATCATGAGGAACTGGGATTTGCACTGGATACATTAGACAATATGACTGATGTTATAACGATTCGAAAAAACTGGCCAAAACTTTTATCTGAGTTTGTTGATTTATTCTGTGCGGAGCTTGTTAGGCAAGGTATGCAAAATGAAAAAGCAATAATCACGGCAACCAAGCTCGTTTGCGTACTCGGTAATTATTTTGGTGGGCGTGTTTGTTATATTCCAAATGGTGAGAAGTTAAAGCAGGCGATACGCGATAATCGAATTTTTCTTGATTATCAAGTTAGCGACGGAAATATAACAACACTAGCAAAAAAATATAATTTAACAGATAGTCATGTTTATTCTATTATACGGGAGCAATTAGCATTGCATAGAAAAAAATATCAACCAGACATGTTTGAAAGGAGGGAACAATGACAATAAGAGAAAAATTTATAAAGGTTCGAAATTTTATTTATATATTACTGGCAATATATCTTATTTATCTTGCTGTCACTCATTTTATAGGTACGAATGCTCCTACGTGCGGAGCAAAAGAAACTGTTAATAACGTTTTTTCTATTTTAAAGAAAGGCGCTCTACAAGATGGAATGACTGAAGATGAAGTGTCTCGCATTAATTTAAAGTTATCTAATATAATCACTTTAGATAAAAATAGTGTCGGTGCGTATTTTTGCGAGGCTGACGTGATATTACAGCAAGGTGATATCAAAACGACTAATCACATAAAATATAACAATAGAATTATTGAAGATAAAAAGGATGCATTTTTAACAACAATCACTAGTATCAACTAAATCTAAATTTCTTAGAGCTACCTCAAACCCAACAATTCTTTAATTGCCCTATCCTTTAATTATTAAACTAATTAAAGGATAGAAAATGGAAAACCAATTATCCCCGCACTTTAAAAAATCCGAGTTCATGTGCAAATGTGGCTGCGGCAATGTTTTATATGCTTACGAGCTGCTAGATGTGCTTGAAGACGTCCGTAAACATTTCAATGCACCGGTCATCATCAATAGCGCTTATCGCTGCTCATCTCATAATAAAGCGGTTGGTGGTTCACCACTCAGCCAGCACATGAACGGCAATGCGGCTGACATTGTCGTTAAAGGTGTTCGGCCAAAAGATGTTGCTGATTACTTGAGCTCAAAATACCCAGGCAAATACGGCCTAGGTCGCTATAAATCATTTACCCATATTGATGTGCGCAAAAACCGAAGTCGCTGGGGTGCTAACTAATGATTGAGTCTGCTCACTCAATTGATGATTACGTCAAAATGTACCCAATTTTACGTAATAAAAAATTTTTAGAACTTTTTGAGTTTGCACGTGAGTGTGCAATGAACTGTGCGATAAGTGGCGATAACTACAAGGTAGTCCCGTTATACAGTCATGATGCTACTTATCAATCTGTTTTTACAAAGGGCTGGCAAAGTGTTAGTGAGCAAGATATCAGATTACAAAAAGCTCTTATGGATTTAAGGAAATCAAAGTATGAAAAAAATACTTGAATTAATTACAAACCCCAAAACAGGGAAATTATCATCATCAGATTGTGCGGTAAGCTTGGCTTTTGTTGTATCTAGCATTGTTGTGCTTTACCAATGCTTTAATTATCAGCAAAACGAGCTGTTGCTCGGTACTTATTTGGCAGCTTGGGTTGCGCAATCACAAGCTAGCAAGCGTGCTGCAATTAAGCGTGCTTCAGTTGAATTGAAGGATGATTCTAATGATTAAATTTTTAAAAAACTTATCCCCTACTGTGATTGTGCTGTTTGCACTTTCGATAATTAGTTTTTATTGGATGCAACAAAGCCAAAAGTTGGAGTCCAAAATTGCAACTTTAAAAGAGAATTTTACGCAAGAAAGATTAGCGATTGCTAATGCTCATAAAATCGAACTACAACGACGATCGGAGCTTAATGATGAATTAACGCGAAAGTTAATCGAAAAACAAAACCAAATCACAGAACAGTTACAGCAATTAGAGAGTGCGATAGATGATGCGATTAAAAAAGATGGCGCCACTTATAACGGCATTGGTGCTGACAGCTTGTGCATCTACAAAAGAGCCCATGGCTACGATTGTAAATAACACGCCGCCGATGTCGGCCGTGACGCTACCAGTAAGGCCGTTGCCGCCCAAAAACGGCAAGCCCGCTGAACTGTTGCGGTTTGCTACACAATACGGCACTTACTGCCAGCAATTAGAAAACAACATAAAAATTATTACAGAGTGGGGAAAACTACAAAATGGACTTGGTCGATAAAAGTAATGATGCAGAACAATTGCTGCGTAATACAGAGATTGATAACTATATTAATAGAGTTCGTCCACAGCGGATTAGTGATAATTGCATTGATTGTGATGAACTAATACCCACTGAGCGATTAAATGCAGGTGGTTATATCGTTCGCTGTATTGATTGTCAGTACATATATGAACTTAAGAAAAAACAGGGGCGATTATGATTGATTTTTTACGGCAACACTGGTCGACGCTTAGCTCTCTGGGTGCGTTTGCATTGTCGTTTTTAGTGATGTTTTTAGCGACAAAATTTGCAAAACGTGAAGAGCTGGATGCTATTGCTAGTGATGTATCAAAACTAAAAAAAGATGTCTCGACTATTCAAGGTCAGCTTGAGTCGTTACCAACAAAAGATGACATTCATAAGCTTAATTTAGAGATATCAGGTTTGCGCGGTGATATTAAAGAGATAAAGCCCGAGCTGGCTGGAGTAAAGCGGATCAGCAATCTTTTATTAGAAAACGAATTAAAGGAAAGCAAAAAATGAGCTTTAGACAATTACTAGATGAGGATCGTCGACTAGTTGCACTTCGTGCTTTATGCGACTGTGGCGGCTCAGCAAATGAATCGGTATTACAAACATGCTTGGATCAGTACGGTCATCGCATCAGTCGCGACTCAATGCGCTCATACATGAGCTGGTTAGCTGAGCAAAATCTGATAAAACTTCAAGATGTGGCCGGCTGCTTTGTTGCTGATATTACGGGACGCGGTGAAGATGTTGCAACTGGTCGAGCAATTGTTATCGGCGTAAAAAAACCACGAGCAAGCGACTATGACTAAACAAACACGCGGGCGACCGTCTAAAGTTGACTTGCTACCGCAAGCCATCAAAGATGAGCTACATAAGCTACTACGTGATAAAAGCATGACACAGCAAGATATTCGTGTAGCTATTAATGAGCTTATTGATGAGCATGGTCTTAGTGATGATATGAAACTAAGCCGCACCGGATTAAATCGCTATGCAACCCGCATGGAAGATATTGGCGCTAAAATCCGTCAATCGAGGGAGGTAGCAGAAGCATGGACGGCAAAGCTCGGGGATGCGCCGACGTCTGACGTCGGTAAATTGCTACAAGAAATTGTTAGAACATTAGCTTTTGAAACATCGATGCACATGAGTGAAAAAGGCAAAGCTGTAGAGCCGAAAGCATTAGCACAAATGGCGTTAGCAATTCAACGTGTAGAGCAAGCAGCAATGGCTAGTCATAAGCGAGAAAAAGAAATCCGTGCTGCATTTGCTGAAGAAGTTGCCGAATCAACTGAAAAGGCGGTAAGAACAGCTGGCATGAGTGCCGAAACAGCACAAAATATTAAACAAATGATTTTAGGTATTGCGTAATGACTGAGTTTAAGACTGATATAACAACTGTTTCAGCATCAGTTAATGCCATTTTAAATAATGAATTTAACCCCGATGATGTTTTGCTTGGTTATCAAAAGCGTTGGATTGCTGATTCGTCCGTTTTAAAGGTCGCTGAAAAGTCTCGGCGTACAGGTCTTACATGGGCAGAGGCATGTGATGCAACACTTACGGGCGCAATAAGTCGTGACGCAGGTGGCCGTAATACGTTTTATGTTGGCTCATCTAAAGATATGGCGCGTGAGTTTATTGATGCATGTGCAATGTGGGCCAAGACATTTAATTATGCTGTCAGTGAAATTGTTGAAGAGGCGTTGATTATTAAAAATGAGCGCACGGACGTTTTAACGTTTGTTATCTATTTTTCATCAGGTTTTAAAATTCAAGCGCTTTCATCAAATCCGAAAAACCTGCGGGGTATGCAAGGTAACGTAGTAATAGATGAAGCAGCATTCCATGAATATTTGCCGGAGTTACTCAAGGCTGCTATGGCGCTCACGATGTGGGGGGCAAAGGTTCGTATAATCTCAACACACAATGGCACTGATAATAATTTTAATGAGCTGATCCAAGAGATAAGAAAAAGCAAACGCAAAGGCTCAGTGCATACAATTACATTGGATGATGCGTGTAAAGATGGGCTTTATCGTCGAATTTGCCAAGTTAATCATATTGATTGGACGCAGGAAAAAGAAGACGAATGGAAAGCTGATTTATTAAAAGGCTGTTTTACGGAAGACGATGCGCTTGAAGAATATTATTGCGTACCCAAAAATGGTGGTGGTGCTTATATCTCTCGCGTTCTTATTGATAACGCAGCTAAAGCCGAGCATAAAGTTGTGCGTTACGAAATGCCTAAGGGTCACATGCTTTGGACTGAGCCCGCTCGGACAACTGAAATAACTACGTTTTTTAATGAAAAAATCAAACCGATACTTGATAAATTAAATAAAGAAACTCGCCATGCTTACGGTCAAGACTTTGCACGAAACGGTGATAGGTCAACAATAGCGATTGAGAGTATCGAACAAAGCACAACTCGTAAGATACGATTAACAATAGAGCTTCATGATGTGCCATATAACCAGCAAAAAGAGCTTGCTTTTTTGATTATCGACCACACCCCTCGCGTTATTGGTATTGCAACAGATGCCACGGGTAACGGTGGTTATCTGGGTGAAGCGCTGCTATTACGCTATGGTCAATCAATGGTTGATGCTGTGCATACTACTGAGAACTTTTATCGAGAGTGGTCGCCAAAATATAAGGCGTTATACGAATCTGGTTTTATCGAGATACCTAAAGACGAAGATATTATTATTGACCAACGACATCTGCAGATAATTCGTGGTGTACCCAAAATCGACAAATCACGAGATAAAGGTAGTGATGGTCAGAAGCGCCACGGCGATAGTTGTGTTGCCTACATTATGGCGGTACGCGCAAGCTATATGAATGGGTTTGTTGCTGAGTTTACTACGCTACCAAGTAAGCACGAGCGTGAACGAGCAAAAACAGGTCGAAATAATAGATATGATGATTTACCAAATTACGAAAAAGGATGCTGGTGATGCTGAATTTATTGAAACGCAACAAATCAAAATTTATTGAGCGAACCGAACCCAAATTTAGTTTGCCGACAACAAATAAAGTACCGCAAACGGAAAGGCGGAATGACAGTACAATAGTTATAAAGCGGCATGAAAGCACTCACCCGTCTGTGGGCTTGACGCCTGCTCGAGCAGCGTCAATATTGCTAGAGGCTGAGCGTGGCACACTATACCCTCAGTGCGAGCTAGCTGAGGATATGGAAGAAAAAGATACCCATCTACAATCTGAGCTAGGTAAGCGTCGCCGAGCGGTGCAAGGTTTAAATTGGCATATAGTCCCCCCACCCCGTGCAACGGAAGCGGAGCAACGGGATGCGGAGTTATTGACCGAAATTATAGAGTCTTTTACGTGGTTTGACGATTGTATCTATGATGCAACTGATGCAATTTTGAAGGGTTTTAGCTGTCAGGAGTTTACAGGTTGGGAGCAAGTAGATGGATTAATGTTGCCGACTGGTATTGAATATCGCGACCCAAGTTGGTTTCAGTGTCATCCTGATAATAAAAATGAACTGCGATTACGTGATGGGTCGCTTGAAGGGCAGGAGCTTGCATCGTTCAACTGGATATTTCATACCGCAAAATCAAAAAGCGGTTATCTATCACGAATAGGATTGATTCGTACTTTGGTGTGGCCATTTATTTTTAAAAACTATTCAATACGCGATTTGGCTGAGTTTATCGAGATTTATGGCTTACCGATACGAATCGGTAAGTATCCGGCGGGTGCTACTGACAAAGAAAAAAATACATTGCTAGAAGCTGTCATGCAAATCGGGCATAATGCCGGCGGTATCATCCCGACCGGCATGGAGTTGGATTTTAAAAGTGCAGCTGAAGGCGGTGCAGAGCCGTTCGTCGCTATGGTTAACTGGGCAGAGCTTAGTATGTCTAAAGCTATATTGGGTGGAACGTTAACAAGTCAGGCGGGTAGTGTTGGCTCACAAGCACTAGGGAACGTGCACAACGAAGTGCGCTTTGAAGTTCGTGATAGTGATGCTAAACAATTAGCTGCAACGTTAACCCGTGATTTAATTATGCCGCTGTACATGTTAAACGGTAAATCGTTTAACGATCCGAATCGTCATCCTCGTTTTGAGTTTGATTTAAGTGAACCCGAGGATTTAACAACCTACGCCAGCAATTTGCCGACCTTGGTCAATATGGGCATGAAAATATCAACGGCGTGGGTGCATGATAAGTTACAAATTCCTATAGCTTCTGAAGATGATGACATTCTTAAAGCAGCTGAGCCACAAATGCCTGCGTTTTTAAGTGCTAAAACCCCCAAAGGGTTTGCAACATTAAATGCTAGTCAAGAGGTCGACCCGTTAAAAGCAGCACCTGCTGTAATTACTGGTGATGACTGGCAACAAACAATAGACCCCGTTTTAAAGCCAATTGTTGATATTATTATGCAAAACGATTTAGCAACAGCTAAAAATAAAATTGAAGATCTGTATAGTGATTTAGATAGCGAACAGCTTCAAGATATGATTGCTCGTGGTATCTTTGTTGCTCAGTTATGGGGTCGATTAAATGCTTGATATAGATCTTGGTTATGCAATGAAGTTAGAGCCAAAACTGGCGGTTGATTACTTTCGCTCTAAGGGCTTTAAAATCACGTGGAACTGGCAAGAGATGTCAACACAAGCACACGCTCAAGCATTCACGGTTGCAAAGGCAACCTCGCTTGATGTGCTTGAGTCCATTCAATTAGAGCTTGATAGAGCGCTAGCAATGGGAATAACAGAAAGAGAGTTTAAAAAGAATTTAACGCCCGTTCTTCAAAAGCTCGGCTGGTGGGGTAAGCAGATTAATGTCAACAGCCGCGGAGACGCCGAAGAGGTGCAACTTGGCAGTCCAAAGCGTCTAAGTACTATCTATCGCACAAATCTTGCTACTGCGTATCAGGCAGGCCGTTATCAGCAACAATTAGCTAGTAGCGAAACGCACCCCTATTGGCAATATATTGCAACCATGGATAATAGAACGCGGGCAGCTCATGCTGCATTGCATTTGAAGGTATTCAGATATGACGATTCAATTTGGCAAAAGCTCTACCCACCCAACGGTTGGGGTTGTCGTTGCCGTGTTCGTGCGTTAACTAAGTCGCAAGTTGAACATGAAGGATTGACTGTTGAGTCAAGTAACGGGAAATTGGAAACGTATGAAGTAAATACTGACGCTGATGATGCAGCAGGCGAAGCGTATCAATCTGAAGTGACTCAGTATAAGTCTGGCAGTCAAACAATGCGAACTGATGCCGGCTGGTCGGGCAATGTTGGTAGTGCTGCGATGGGGTCAGATATCAATATTGCCAAAAAACTTACAACATTACAAAACAGAAAACTACGTCAGCAGGTTATTCAATCATTAAATAATGCGCCAGTTCGGCAGAACGCGTTTGCTGAGTGGGTGGGCAATATACTAACAACTCGCCGAGCTGGTAATGCTGTGCAACCATTAGGTTTTATGACTGATGATATTGCAGAGCAAGTCAAAAAAATATCAGGGATTGAGCCAGCTAGGTTATTTGCTGTGAGTGAAAAAAATATATTGCATGCTGACAGCCTAAAACACCAAAAAACCGGCGTTAAATTAACACTAAAAGATTATCAATCATTACCTAAATTGATTGCTGATGCACAAGCTGTGCTGTGGGATAAGCAAAAGAATAATTTGCTTTATATAGCAAAAGGTAGCGACACAATGAAAATTGTTATTAATGCGCCATATAATTTGAAGGGACAGAAAGACGCGCTTGATATCGTAATTAACGCATACAAAGCCAGCATAGTTGATTTGCAGAAGAGCGTAAAAGGCGGGCAGTATGCTGTTCTAAAGGGCGGGATATAAATAACAAAGCCCTGACGTGCAGGGCTTATTGCCGTGGTGGGAGTTGAACCCACATAAACATGTGGCGCTGAGTGTAGCGCTTATGCCGAATTACCGTTATCCGTACACAGCTTAGTGATAACTATAAAACAAGATTAAATATTATGCAAATAGATTATAAGTTCAGTGATGAAGCAATCCAAGCGAGTATAAAGCGCTTGAAAGAACTTGGCACAGACATGACGCCCATTACTCGTGGCATTGCTGCAGTGCTTGCAAGCGAGGCTGATGATGCATTTCAAAAGGAAGCTGACCCTACAACTGGGAAAAAATGGCAACAACTTACGCCGAATTACGCTGCCAAGTTAACGGCCAAAGGGCTGACAGGTAAAATGCTAAATAGAACAATGGGTGGACTTGCAATGTCATTAACTACTGATTTTGATGCGGTTAGCGCGGTTATTGGTTCAAATAAAGTTTATGCGGCTATTCATCAGCTAGGCGGTACGTCTGACATGTCAAGCGCCCCTGCAGCTGTCCCTGCACGCCCCTACATGGGATTATCTCAATACGGTGTCAGGGATATTATCGATATAATTAATATAACGCTCTCTAACGCGATTAAGGATTAGAGTTGATAGATATTGCATACAAAAATATTTAAATGATTCTGGACGTTTTTAAACGTGTTTTAAACGTAGTTTAGTTATTGCTTCCCTCCCCTCTTTTTATTTCTTGTTTGTTTTCTTCCTTAAAAATGTTTGAAACGCCACAAACCCAATAAATTTTCCCTGCCGTTAATCTAGCGGCATGAAAACGAAAAACACACTTAACAAAAACAAGATCGCCATTTTATCAGCAACATTAAATGCGGCTGGCGATGGCTGGTATCAGTTGCTACCAGCAGGCGAATTTAAAGCACGCGATGGTCGCCCTTTCGATATTGAAAGTGGTTGCTGGTTTTTAGATGAAAATATAGCTACTGCATTCATTCAACGCACAATCGATGAAAGCAAAGGTAAGCCGATTCTTATCGATTACGACCACCAAACGCTTCACAAAAATGAAAATGGGCAAAAAGCGCCCGCTGCTGGACGGATTGTTAACCCGTCGCGGGATATAAAATGGATGCCAGATGGAATATATATCAAGCCGCGCTGGACTGCTATTGCTGAATCTGAGATTGCTGACGAGCAATTCAGTGAGTTATCTGCTGTTTTTCCGTACGACGAGAAAGGGCATCCGCTTTATTTGCGGATGGCTGCAATAACTAACGACCCAGCGTTGCTTGAAATTAAATCGTTAGTTGCGCTTGCGGCTGAATTTTTTAACGAAAAAGAACAAAGGGAAATAAAAATGAATGAAGTATTAAGACGCATTCTGGTGCAGCTCGGTGTTTTGGGCTCTGATGATTCAACTGAATTAAATGATGAAAACATAACAGAGTTTGCAAACAAAGCTGCTGAAAAGTTGAATGCGCTAATAGAAGCATCAAAAGCTGCTGTTGATGTAAGTAATGCGCTAGAAAGTGCAACAACAACTGAATCTGCTATCACCGAGATTGTTGATGTTGTTGATAGCTCACTCAGCGAAATTGAAGAAGCAGAAATTATCGTTGAAGAAGCAGCACTAAGCGGTATTGATTTAAGAAAAGCTGTACCGGTTTCGGCATATCAGAGACTTTCCGCACGCTATGCTGCGCTAAGTGCAAGTGCTGGTGATTCAAGTATTAGCGAGTTATTGCGACGCGGGCGGCAGCGTGGGCAGGTTACTAATGCGAATATCAGCTATCTAACCGCCGTTGGTCGCAAGCATGGTGTTGCTGCACTGTCTGCTGCAATTAATGCTATCCCGCCAATTACTGCGCTATCAGCAAAACAAACTAAAGCGATTAATAAGCCGGTCAAGCAAGCGGGGACTGCAGTCTTGTCTGCTAGTGAAAAAGAAGCAGCGCGATTGCTCGGCATCACTGAAGCTGAATTTCAAAAACGTAAAAAAGGAGCAGCAAAATAATGGCTATTGTAACTAATGAGCTGGTACAAAACTTATTTACCGCATGGAAAGGCGATTTTCAAAAAGGCTTGTCTGGTGCTGAACATCAATATTCAAAAGTTGCGACTGTTGCGCCTAGTACGTCACGCTCAACTACTTACGGGTGGCTCGGCGATTTTCCGGCGATGCGTAAATGGATTGGTGAGCGCGTACTGAAAAGCATGAAAGAGCATGGTTATCAGTTAACAAATGATGACTACGAGGGCACTGTCGTTGTTCCAAAAAACGCTATCGCAGATGATGAAGTCGGAGTGTATAGCATGATGTTTGAGGAGATGGGAAACTCGGCAGCAAACTTGCCCGACGAGCTGGTTTTTACGGCATTGACAAAGGGATTTACTACGCTCTGTTATGACGGTCAAAACTTTTTTGATAAAGATCACCCTGTTTACAAAGAAGTTGATGGTTCTGGCAGTGTGGTTAGCGTGAGTAATGTGCTAGAAGATCCGAATTATACGGGGCAGCCATGGTACGTTCTCGATTGTTCTCGAGTGATTAAGCCGCTTATTTTTCAAGAGCGTCAGCAACCAAATCTTATCATCATGAGTGATGACAAGGACGAAGCGCTATTTATGCGCAAAGAACTGCGGTTTGGTGTTGATTCTCGTTGTGTTGCAGGCTATTCATTCTGGCAACTTGCTTATGCGGTTAAAGCACCATTAAACGGCGACAACATCTGGCGAGCAATTGAAAATATGCGAGCAATTCGTGGTGATGGCGATAAGAAATTAGGTATTAAGCCGACGCATCTGGTTGTGCCAACTTCGCTAGAACAAGCAGCAACGAAAGCACTTAAGCGAGGTTTGACAGTGGAGCAAGGCGCAACTGTTGATAACGAGTTGCAAGATCGTCTTGAGCTTGTTGTCGCTGATTATCTTGGTTAATTAAGGTATGTGAAAATGAAACCAAAAATTGAAGTTATCAATAATCGACACGACGGTTATCGCCGAGCTGCGATAGCGCTTAAAAGAGGCAAAAATGAATTTTCAGAACTAACTGACGAGCAAGTCAAAATGCTGCAAGCTGATCCTGAGTTGGTTGTGACAATCATCGATGTGGAAAAATTAAATGAAGATTCTGGTGATAATTGCGGTGCTGGCAGCTCTGCTAGCAATTCAGGTTTGGGTTCGGATGAAACCGGTAAAAAAGAAAAAAGCGATGACGAAGCTGATGGAGCAAGTGGCGAAAGTGGCGCTAAAACTCCGGAAGTTCCTCAATCACATCTTGAGTTATCTCAAGCAGTTGTGGTTGCCTTAGCTGAATCTGATACGTCTGTTTTCTTCAATAAGGACGGTACGCCGAAAATTGCTAAATGGCGCGAGATAACAGGTAACACTGAGCTAAAAAAAGAAGAAGTGATTAAGGCGATTGAAGCTGCAAAATCGGGAGAGTAAGAATGATGTACGCAACAGCGCAGGATATGTATAACAGGTACGGCAAAACAGCTATTAATCAGTTAGCTGATAGTAAAGTTGATGTTGATGACGAAACTGGCGAGCTATTACAAACTCGTGAGCAAATTATTAGTAATGCAATTCTTGACGCATCTGCAGCTATTGACGGATATATCAGCGGGCGTATTACGTTACCTGTTGACAGAGTGCCGGCTGTGCTGGTTCGCGCTGTTTGTGTGCTGGCGTATTACAATCTGTCTGATGCTGTTGCCACTGAAAAAGCCGAAAAAGATAAAGATGACGTCGTTCGCTTTTTAGAAAAAGTTGCAGCTGGGCAAATTAGTCTGGGGTTATCTGTTGATAACAAAAAGCTTGCTGAGGTCGGTGATGTTGCTGTAGTTACTAGCGCCGGCTCGGTGTGGGCTCGTAGTTGTTCGAAAGGATTTATCTGATGAACCAGCTATCACCAACCGCTGCACTTGAAAAAGAGCTGATTGATTGCGTTAAAAGTCATTTTGCGGGTGAAATTAAGACGGTAGAAGCATTGGGTGGCGCATGGACTGATGAAACAATGCGAACGCTGTTAAAGGTTGCACCGGCGGTCTATATTGTATTTATCGGTAATTCGCCCAGTGATTTGCGTTATTGTGTTAAGCAAACATGGGCGTTGTTTGTTTCTGTCAACGTGCTTAATGGCATCAGAATTGAACCAGAAAAAGCATTTCTAATACACGACTATCTGATAAAGCTACTTAACAATCGGCGATTCAATTGTGCAGCTCGTGCAATGCAATTTAGTCAGTCTGCAAACTTGTTCAGCGATTTATCAGCAAAGCGTGGGCTGTTTGTTTATGGTCTCTATTTCACTGTTGATATGCCACTGCCGGCTAATGATGAGCAGCACACAATCGATGATTTTATTACTTACTATCACAAATTTATATCAGTAACCCCTAACTGGGAATCATTAAATACATTGCCACAGGACAATAATAATGACTGAATTTTTTATTAAACCATCAAGTGGCGTCACAGTTCGTGACCCCGAAACATTAGAGCCGTTAGCAGAAAGCGGCGAGTTAAAACCTAAAAATAGCTATTGGCTTCGCAGATTGAACGATGGCGACATCGAAGTCGTTGAGCAAGCAAAGAAGAAAAAGTAAAGGAGCTGAATAATGGCTGTTTCATTTAACACAATACCCAATACAGCGCGCGTACCGCTTGCTTATGTTGAGTTTGATAACTCGCAAGCGATTACGGGTACACCAGTTAAAAACAATAAAACCCTAGTTTTTGGGTTGCGTCTACCAACGGGCAAGGTTAACGCGGGAGAGCCGACGCGTATTACTCGTAAAGAGCAAGCCGAGTCAGCTTTTGGGCGTGGCTCGATGCTTGCTGAAATGTTAAAGGCCTTTTTGCACGCAAATCCCTATGCTGATTTATATGCGTTAGCACTTGATGATGCTGATGACTCGGTACACGCAACGGGTAAAATTACCGTCACCGGCACATGCAGCGCTGCAGGGCAAATTGCATTGATGATTGCGGGTATATCAATCCCTGTTTCTGTTCGTCAAAATGAAACAGCAACAACAATTGCAAATAAAATTGCTGCAGCAATTAATGCTAATACATTACTACCTGTCACAGCGAGCACGGCGGATGCAGATGTGGCGCTAATATGTCGCTGGGGTGGCATAACGGGCAATGATATTGATGTTCGCATTAATTATTATGCGGGTGAGACCATGCCAACCGGCGTTGCTATTGATATTTCAAAAATGGATGGTGGTGCGGGTAATCCAGATATATCGCAAGCTATTGCAGCTTTAGGCGACACGTGGTGGACAGACATTATTAACCCATTCACAGACACCGCTAATCTAAATTTATTAAGTGGTGAATTGCAATCGAGGTGGGACGGTATTCGTCAAATTGATGGACTCTGCTGGATTGCGTACCGAGGCACGCACGCGCAAGCGAGTACATTTGCATTAGCACGCAACGATTATTTATTTACATGCATACCAACAAACATACCACCAGAACCGCCATACATATGGGCTTCTGTTAATGCTGCAGTTTGTACTTATGCGCTAAATATCGACCCTGCTCGCCCTGTACAAACATTAGAGTTAACGGGTATTAAGCCACCAGCAATTGCCGACAGGTGGCAATGGAATGAGCGCAATTTGCATCTATTTGACGGATTAAGTGCTTATAACGTCAATGCAAATGGCAAAGTACAGTTAGATCGCGTTATCACAATGTATCGTGTAAATAAGTATAACGTTGAAGATGTCAGTTATTTAGATGTCGAAACAATTAAAACGTTGTCATATATACGTTACGCAATACGCGCACGTATTACGCAAAAATTTCCGCGTCACAAGTTGGCCGATGATGGTACGCGTTTTGGTGTCGGTCAACCGATTGTAACACCGGCAACCATTCGGGCAGAGTTGATTGCGTTATTTACAGAGCTTGAGATTCAGGGGTTGCTTGAGAATTTTGATGCATATAAGGAGGCCTTAATTGTCGAGCGTGATGCAAATGATAGAAATCGCATTAACGTGCTCAGTAATGATGATTTGGTTAATCAGTTCCGCATTTACGCACATTCAATCCAATTTTTACTATAACGAGGGTTAATTATGCAATATCAAGGTACTGCTATTATTCGCGTTAATGGTCGAGAAATCGAATCATTAACTGGTGCAACATTTACAACAGGCGGGTTTACGCGCCAGTCGGTCAAAGGTGCGCGGGTTTACGGGTTTAATCAAACCCCTATTGAGGCAACAATTAACATGACTATTCCCAATAGCGCTAACACGTCAATCGCTGATCTAAATAATATGACGGATGTCACTATCACATTTGTTCCTGATGCGGGCAAACAATGGTTGATGCCAAATGCTTGGGCAAACGGCAACGCTAGCGTTAATGGAGAAGGCAATATTACTTGTGGCTTTACTTCATGTGAGGCAAAGGAGATTTAAATGCAAATTAAATTAAAAGATGGTTTATTGGTTGGTGATGAGCGTATTACTGAATTAACTCTGCGTAAGATAACAACAGGCGATTTACTCGATAGTGAAGTCGCGGCAGAGCAAGTTAAGTTGACAGCGCAAGGGCATCAGTTAATTGCAAGCTCTGCTGTTATGTCAGCCGAGTTATATCGTCGCAGTGTTGCAAAAATTGGTGATTTAGATGGCCCACTATCGATGGGTCAACTTAAATCATTATCAATTGTTGATTATGATCTGCTTAGAAAAAAGTATAACGAGCTAAACAATCCGATAATCGATGAGGTGGCTGAAAATAGCAAAGAGGGGCGATAAGCTCATGCTCGTTCGTAAGCTCGAACGAGCAGCGCTATCGCTTAGCGCTCGAATTAACGCAAGCCCTGAGTGGATTTTAAAGTTGCCGCTCGACCGTTTTTATAGATACTTAACTTGGACATTTAAAAGTGACAGTAGAGAATAAAGCAAATTTTGTTGTGAACCTTACGGGTAATGTTGCTCAAAAAGCAAAATCGTTTGGCTCTGCTATATCGCAAATAGGCAAGAGTGGCTCTCGCTCGATGCGTTTGATATCATCTGCAATGTCTACGTCCAATAAAATTTTAGATAAATTTGACAATAAATTCGTTGGCTTTGCGACAGGTGGCGGTTTAGTCATGGCTGCAAAAAAAGTTGGTGACTGGCAGCAACAACTCACGGAACTTGGCACGCGTTACAATCTCACTGCTGAACAATCTGATGAATTTTTAAATACTGTGTACGCAACTGGCGCAGCATACAAAATGCCGTACAGCGATGTAATTACAGCACTGGATAAAATGTTAGAGCGCACTAATGACGTGTCTGGTAGTATCAGTAATGTTGATAATATTGCTAAGGCTATAAAAGGTCTTGGGCTAAATGCAGATGAAGCCGGTGCGCATGTTGCACAATTAATGAATAAAGGTTTTACATCTGACAATATTAATAAATTATTTAACGGTGTTGCATCAGCATCAAGGATTGGCACAGGCGATATCAAAGAACAACTAGCTGGCATAATTGAACTAACAAAAGACACGCAATGGCAATCACCCGAGCAATTAATGCAACTATTAGCTATTCAACGGTTAAGTGACTCACATCTTGGTAATAGCGTTGATGCGGCTACTGCAATGCAGTCTTTTAGTAAAGTTATTAAAGATAAACAAGCTCAGAGAGTCTTGCATGCTAATGGCATTAATGTTTATAGCGACAAAGATAAAACTCAATTTAAAGATCCGTCCGAGTTAATGCTCGAGATCGGTAATCGAGCAAAATTCAAAGAGCATAATCTAAAAACGATTTTTCCGGAAAATTTAATAAAGACAACGCAAGCATTTGCTGATTCTAAGCAACAACAAAAACTTCTTAGTGGTGTAAAAATTGAAGACGGGTTGCTTGAAGAAAAAACATCAAAAAATATCAATACCTTTAACGGTGCATTGACGTCACTGACAAATGCGGGGGAAAGATGGGCGCAGCTTAAACTTGCAAAACCAATCCAAGAACTGGCAGATGCAATTAACTCGCTCACACCTGAGCAATTAGATGAGTACACCAGCAAGCTAGAAACGGGTGCAAAAATCATCGGCGGAGCAATTGCGGCACGTTATGCGTATCGAGGCTACAAGAGTATTAAAAACGTGCTAAGTGGAGGTAAGGGTAAGTTAGGAAATGCTGCTGATTCAGCAATATCATCGGCGGATGCGACGCCGGTTTATGTGACAAACTGGGATGAACAGAAAGGAGGTAGAAGCTCGGGCGGCAATAACAACTCAGGCGGAATGAATCTACTTGGAGGTAACTTGTTAAAGCAATGGGCGCTAACACAGCAAATCTATGAAGCATCACGATTAACAGAAGATAAAGTTAAAGACTTGCCTGATGATGATAAACGTAAACAGTTATTTGAATATAATCAACGCGTCGAGAACGATCCGGCGTCATTTTATGATGATGGAAACACTCAAGGTTGGCTAGGCTCTGTAAGTCCCGCACTTGATAACGGTATGCAGAATCTAGGAAAAAAATTGAATAATGCATTTGCAGCTCTAGGTGAATCACTTTCACTTGATGGAAAATCTCGATCATCTTCAATCGTTCACAACGATCAGCAAGCAATAAAAGGTAATGTTCCGGCGCTGACGGAAAAATCAGAAATTGTTTTAAAAATCGAATCGGTCGATGGCTTGACAGTTAAAACAAAATCAATTAGCGCAGCAGATACAGATATTGTTGTGAATACTGGTAAAACATATGGCCGCGGCGGAGGCATGTATTGATGCTGGATTTTTTGAAAAACTTTGGTGCAAAAAACACAGGAAAAGGTTCGTTTCGTGGCGTGTCATTTTATATTATCGATAACGCTGAACGTAGTGGCGGCAATCGATTAATTAAGCATGAATACCCACTGCGCGATGTGGGCAAAATTGAAAATATGGGGCGTAGTACAGCATCAACAACAATCAATGCAGTTGTTGTTGGTAATAACTGTAAAGAGCAAGCTGATGCATTAATTGACGCGCTTGATAATTCAGAGTCGGGCGAGTTACAGCATCCTGATTACAAAACGCAATTAGTCTATATTGAGCAATGGAGCTCACGAACTGTCGCGAGCGAGCAGCGTGTTGTCTATTTTACAATAACATTCACCCCTGACACAGATGAAGACTCTCCCGTTGCTGATACAGATGGCTTATCTATTATGGGGGTTCTGTCTGATATTCTTGGTGCTGATATTGTTAATGATTTTGTAGCTATTTTCGATACTGTTAGTGATGCAATAGAGTTTGTTGAAGATTGTATGGAATTTGGCGAAGCAATAGTAAACAGTATTACTGGCGCGATTCGTGGTATTGCGAGTGGTTCGGGGTTGTCATCGCTGCTGGGAAAAGCTACTTCATATAAAGCAAGTCTAAAAAACTTATTTAAATCACCAAAAAAGACGGCCAAAGAATTGCGTGATTTGCTAGGCAGCATAAGTGATTTACGCAACGATAGCAAGCAAAAGAAAAGCAATAAATCAACAAATCTAGCTAATGCGCCAATAACACAAAAGCAAAGCAGAGACCAAAAAACAGTAACCCCACCCACTCCGCTGTTAAGTGATTTAAATAAGGGAGCGGTACAGGTATTCGAATCTGTTGAATTGAATATTAAAAATGCAACTGAAACAAAACCAAAAAATGATGTAACAAAAGCATTGCAGATGTTTATCGATGTAATTATCGCAACAGAAGTTGCAAAAGCAGTGATTCAAGATGCAACAGCAGCAGTTAAGAAAAATCAATCTGAAGCGATTGTGACTTATGACGATTGTAAGCAAGCAATCAAAAGTCATGGTGATAAGTTGCAAGCACTCATTATTGCTAGTAGTGATATGTACTGGTATCAAACAGCGCAAGCGTTAAAAGATGTTAAGCACGCATTTGTTACTCAGCTAGAAAAGTTATCAACTAAATTGCCGGCTGGAAAAATTATTGCTGCATCACAAACAGAGCCGGCGCTTGTCATGCTCTACCGTGAAACGGGTAACGCTGTACCAGTTGGACAATTTACACGTAGAAATAATTTAAAACATCCAACTTTTTCAATAGGTGGCAAAAATTACGAGGTAATCAATAATGGATAGACCAATTGTTGAGCTCTATGTTGGGCAATTGATATACAGCGGTTGGACTGATGTGCGTATAACTCGCAGTATAGAAGACATGAGTGGCTCTTTTAATTTGCAACTTACGTCAAAAACTGATGTTAATGACGGAGATATAAAAGCGGGTGCTGAGTGTTATGTTGAAATTAATAGCAATCGAGTTATTACGGGCTATATTGATGATGTTGTCATTGATATTAGTGATACAGAGCACACAATCACAGTTGTTGGTCGTGATAAAACTGCTGATTTAATCGATTGTGCGGCAACTCACGCGTCAGGACGCTGGCGTAATGCGTCACTTCAAAAAATTGCCGAAGATTTATGTAGGCCATTCGGTATTGATGTCATCTGGGATGTGAACGACAGTAAGGCAAGCGAACCGTTCAGGTGGATGCAAATAGAGCCGAGCGAGACCGTTTTTGAAATACTGGCACGTGCTGCACGTCAACGCGGCATACTCATGACAAGTGATGTTTACGGCAATCTGGTATTCACAAACGCAGGCGAAAAAAATATAGCAATACTAACGCTCGGCGATAATATCAAAAATTTAAGTATAACACGCTCATGGCGCGATAGATTCAGTCTGTATCGCGTTCTGGGTGATTCTGCGGGCGGGGCGATTTGGGGTGAAACTCAAACAGCAGTGCAATCAACAGCGGTTTATGCAAATGTAACTGATGAGTCGATTACGCGCTATCGCCCTACTATCATTATGTCGGATGACAATATCAACAAAAAAAATGCAGCTGTACGTGGCGACTGGGAACGCCGAAGAGCCGCAGCACACAGCCAACCAATCACGGCCACTGTTCAAGGTTGGCTTTATGATGATATCAATTTATGGTTACCAAATCATCAGGTCTTTTTAACGGCTGAAATTTATGACCTGCTCGCTGAAGAGTTGCTGATTGTTGAGGCTGAATTTGGCATCGGTAATGATGACGGTATAACAACAAAATTACTACTGATGCCGCGTGACGGATTTCTGGCTCCCGCCGATCCGGACAAAAGAGGCGGTAACAGTGCAATTTGGAGATAACAATGTTTAAGCAGCTTCAACGAAAAATAAAATTATTAGTATCACGCGCAGTCGTCAATATTGTTACCGATTCACTCAAACAACAAAATATGCAAATCAATTTACTTGACGGTGAAACTGCTGATGACGTTGAGCGATTTCAAAATTACGGGCACACATCTGTGCCCCCTGCAGGCTCTGAAGCCATTGTTTTATCGGTCGGCGGTAAAAGACAGCATCTTGTAGCGGTGGTTGTTGATAGTAAATCATCGCGATTAAAAGACCTTAAAAGCGGTGATAGCGCACTCTATCACTTAGATGGTCACTATTTGTTATTAACTGAAGAGCAACTTGTAAATCTAGTTTGTAAAAACCTTCACGCAAAAGCTGATGAAAAAATTTTGTTTGAAACACAACAAACCCAATTCACAGGCAATGTTGATATTATTGGCGGTGACAGTAAGGCATCAGGAACAAGCACGGCTGCAGATCATATCAGTGGGGATATTAGTTTTTTGAATCATGTCCACTATTGCGAAAAATGTGGCTCAACAACATCAAAACCGCAGGCAGGATAAATGCAATTAACATGGAACAAACACGCTGCAGATATCGATTATATCTGCGGTAACGAAGTGTTAACCAATATTATCGCATCATTGTTTACTGATGCACGTGCGCATGATGATGACGCGTTACCTAGTGGTGGCACTGACAAGCGTGGCTGGTGGGGTAATTCATTCAGTGATAAAAAAATTGGTTCTCGGTTGTGGTTGCTAAGTCGTGAAAAACAATTGTCATCAGTGTTAAAACGTGCGCAAGAATATGCTGAAGAGTCACTACAATGGATGATTAAAGAACGTTTAATTAAATCTGTAACAGTTGTAGCAGCAAACCCGTCAAATGGCGTTTTAATGTTAACTGTTCGTCCTGTTTTATTAAACAGCAAGGATGTGCCGGAATATTCTTTTACTGCGACTTTAAATAATATTTAAATGGGGTTTAAATGTCATACACACCGCCAAAACTAACCGAACTAATTAAGCGAGCAAAAGGTGACTTTGACGCTGTTGGTGTTCGCTCGTTATTAATTGATGCAATTGCAATGGCACATGCAGGGCAAACTAATGGGTTGTATGAATTTTTAGGATGGATCTCAAGGCAAATTGTGCCACATCTTGCTGATGAGGAAATTTTGTTATTATTTTGCCAATTCTGGGGTATTCAAAGAAAAATGCCTAGCAAAGCTAAAGGTTCGCTTCTTCTAACGGTTCGAGGTGATACAGCTATCACCGCGGGCACTCAGTGGCAAACAAACTCAGGATTAATTATTGAATGCGCTCAATCTGTTTTACTGAGGACAGGCACGGCGGCTGTTGGAGTTGTTGCAATTGAGGAGGGAGCAGCTGGCAATATTAGTGGTGGCATTGAGTTTGAATTAATTTCACCTATTGCCAATGTTGAGAGTAAAGCGGTTTTAAGTGAGACAGGCATGACTGGTGGCGCTGATATTGAAAACATTAGCTCGTTACGCGCTCGTTTACTGTTTCGAGTTCAATACCCGCCCTCAGGAGGCAATAAATGGGATTATATCAGATGGGCACGTGAATGCGCTGGTGTTACGCGTGCTTGGTGCATTCCTGCCCCGCTCTACTGTAATTATGTTACTGTCGTGTTTGTGCTTGATGAACAAGCAAATATCTTACCATCTAGCGATGACTTAAACCGAGTGCGTGAGTATATCAACGGGCATATCAATCCAGTTACTAATCAATTTGAAGGTAAGCCGCCAGCTGCAGAGTTAATTGTAAAAGCACCAAAAACAAAGGCTATTAACCCAAAAATTCGATTGTTTCCCGACACGCCTGAAGCGCGTACAGCAGTTTATAACGCACTGGTTGAATTACTGTATAAGTCGCAATTAGGCGAAAAAATATATCTTTCACATATTCGCGCTGCAGTATCAAATGCTAAAGATGTTATCGACCATCAAATTAATCTAACGACTGATATCGAAGCATCAAGCGACGAATTGATTGTACTGGGTAATGTGACATGGCTATGACACCAGAAGACTATCAAAATGCGGGCTTGCAATTGCTGCCTTCTGGTTATGCATGGAATAAAGAATTAGATGGCGAAAATGCAAGGCTACAGCTCGGATTCGGTTATGAATTTTCACGCGTTGAATCAACTGCAGAGTTGCTACTAAAAGAAGTTGTTCCCTGTGATTCCATGTTACTACTAAAAGAATGGGAAGCGTTTGCAGGACTACCGGACTGCACAACTGACGAAACCACAACTATTGAAATGCGCCACCAAGCGCTATCGGCAAAAATAAAAATGACGCCATCGCTGTGCTCAAAATTTTTGGAAAAAATTGCCGCAGATCGTGGTTACACAATCGAGGTTATAGATAGATACCCGCATCACTGTATGCGCGACATTAACTACCCGCTGCACCCATGGCACAACTGGTGGATTGCATACGTTAAAGTTTTTAATTACGCATCGCATTACATGACTGTATTAGATAACGTAAAAACATATCTAAAGGTCAATGACTATGGTGATTTGCAGTGTTTACTTGAACGCTACAAACCTGCTCACATCAATTTAATTTATGAGGAAGTTTAATGTTTCACTTAGATAACAATAGCGGCATCGATGTGATGCCGGCAATAAAGCAAGCTTTGTCGCATCAATCAAAATGGTTTACTGAAGGTGACACAAAAACACCGCCGAGCCACCCCGGAGCTGATTGGTTTAATATAGTGCAAGCTGAGTTATTGAATATATTAAAAGAGGCTGGTATTTCACCCAAAAAAGACGCTTTAAATCAATTGTCTATCGCTATCAGAGCGCTCGTTAGTAAAGGTCGCGTGCAGCTCAGTTCGGCAGTAGACAGCACATCAGAAACAGAAGCGGCAACATCAAAGGCGGTCAGAGATGCGTTTAATTATGCTAAATTTTCAGACGAGAAAGCGCAGGCAGCATATAATCAAGCCGAAATGGCGCTAAGGGCAGCGGAGGCGCGCGCAACAACAATCTCTGTTGGTCGCGTGCAGCTCAGTTCGGCGGTAGACAGCACATCAGAAACGGAAGCGGCAACACCTCTAGCTGTAAAATTAGCCCGCGACTTGGCGGGGCAAGCTCAGTGGCATGCGAATCATAATGCAGTTCAGAAAACTCAGAAAATCAATGGAAAAAAATTAGATGCTGATATTTCGTTAAGTGCCGCTGATGTTGGGGCACTATCCATATTCGACTTTAACACTATGGTTGGCAACCCAGGTTTTGAAATGACGCCAAAAGGACTGATAAGACAGTGGGGAACGGTTCAATTGCCGCCCGTGGGCGATTACAATTCTGTTGTAATTGGCGGCACGAAATATTATACAAACTATTATCAGATATCATTGCCGATAGCGTTTCCTCACAACTCCGACACGGTGAATGTGACGATGGCCTGCAGTACAATTGAAGTTCAGTCATCAATGTTTGGCACATTTGTGACTGCGAATTTAAGCGGCAGTCCATCAAGATTGACGCTCGCTGTTACAACTCCTGTTCTTGGCGCTGCATTAACAATTCATTACGAAATCATAGGACATTAATATGAAAATATATTTTAGTGGATCAACCATGGGGTTTTATTTTGACGTTATACATACTAATATACCCGATGATGTTGTTGAAATAACACAATCTGAATATCAAAGTTTGTTGGAAAAACAATCAACTGGGTATGAAATTATTATAGATAAAGATGGAAAACCAACAGCAAAAAAAGTAGAGCGTTAGCTCTACGAGCAATAATGGTATCGATAATGAGTCACTCAGAATAATAATTATAGTGATTTTTATTCTGAGTGATATTTGTTTTTATTTTAAATAAGCCGCTACAATCATAAAAGCCATGTGATATTGTATTATGTTAGATTTGATGATAATGTAATTGAGTAATGCCTTGTTTTAGCTCAATTTACAGCAGGCTTTGTGCATTTTAATATGAATACACATTATTAATGCAAAAGTAATCAAATTTTACAGATAGATGTTGCTAGCGCACTGGTAAATGGGCAAAAAGGATTTACTTGTTGCGCAATTGCTTACCATTATTTTTTGTTGGATTTGTGGCATTAAATACCGACAATAGCGATGGGGTATGGATGCGCATGTATGGTACTGATGCTTTTGGCTTGCTTTGCCTGAGTTTTCCATACTTGTCAATAGTCTTACGATAAAGGAAAATAATAATTTATTGCGCTAGTTACGATCTACTATTAATAAAATACATGCTGGCACACTACAGAAGATACCAAAAGTAAAAAATATTATTATTTTTCCCCATCAGAATAAGATTTTTTTAAAAGAATGTAGTGAAATATGGGTGATAAAACACCTAGCTAAGTAACCATCAGCAATAAAGCAGATTTACTAGTAGCATTTTTAACGTATTTTGGGAAGGGTTAATTTAAGGAGTATAAATGAATATTTTTTCACGCTTATTTGGTAAGAAATCAAAATTACAACAAGCTGATGAAGCATTAATTGAAAATCCAAATATTCAAGCGCCATTAGCATTAAGCATTGTTTTTAAGGGGCAGTTCTATTTAGATCAAGATAATTTATTAAAGCAATTACGTAGTATTGATTCATCAATGAAAAATATTCGATGCCAAATGCCATATGGCAAGTTAGATGACGGATGTTATGCTTTATTTGGTTGGAAAAATCATGTCATTAAATTAATTGGCATCAATGCTCCTTATCCTGCTGATGTTTTAGAAATATGCGTGGCACCAGCACATTACAGTCAGGATATTAAAGATCAAGTTCGTGAAAATGATAGTTATATCATTCTATATTATACTGGATATGAAAAGAATATACTTGAGCAATACTTGGCTTTAACTCGTTTTGCAGCTAGTTTTGAACCATTTAATGGTTTAGCGCTGATTAATGGAAAAGGGCATAGCTCATTACCAATAAAAGTTATTCGTCAATTAGCCACAGAAAAAGGTGGAATAGAAGGGTTATGTCATTGCTTACCAATGTTTTATTGTGGTTTTTGTCAAATATGAAATAGAAAATGTTAAAGGTGTGTGGATGCGCACGTATGGCGCTGACGCTTTTGGATTACCTGATTTTGCTGTATTAGCTAATAGCCATGATGAAGGCGTATACTATTTTGATATGTTTAGCAATATTCTACAGTATTTACGCGATAGTGGTACAACAATGGCTTCTGGTGACACAATGGAAGTTGGCGATAATAAAATGATGTCTTTACGCACACCACGTGATGATGAAAGTTTTTTAAAAGATGAAGGGTACGTTTTAGTCGTTGAAATAAATAGCAATAATGCAACTGAATAAATACTTAACTCGCCAGCAAAATTAATCTAATAAAATAAACGTCTATTTTTAAATAGTGCGTTTATTTTGTAGGTTAATTTTATCACTTAATTTATTGTTCAATTTACTTATCGTTATCGATAGTGCTAGCCCATTATCAAAACGTTATTTTTTCATTGTAATTACAATATCGCCAGTATTAAGTCTTACCTTTTCACCATTATATTGGTACTCCGACCACAGAGCAGGGTTATCCGATTCACAGTCATTAATGATTCGATACTCACTATAACCTGTATTGTTGCCTAAGATAGGTATAATCTCACCAACAGATCTTTCAATATCATGTTCAGACAAGTAGGTAATTAATTTTTTGACTAATTCTAGTTTGTGTTTTAACTCTGGATTATCTTTATACGATGATTCCATAAAATTAATAATATCTAACATTTATAACCTTTATAAAAATGTAAAACCAAAAAAATGATTTGGGTTAAAAAGTAAATTACCACAGTCTTGGCCATTGAGGTAATTTATACTCATTGAGGAAAAGGGTATTGATGAGTATGCTATTTCGGTGATAGTTACAGTTTGCTCGGTTTTGAATAATTGCGAATAAATTGACATTAATGAAAAATGATCATCGCCATCTAACGTAAACCATGCTTTAATTTCTGTTAATTCATTATATTGTATAATACCTGCTTCACTGAGATATAACTCAAAAATAACTTCATCAATAATAAAATATAATCTATCATAAAGCGGGTGAAAAATCGGCAGAGTAGCATAATCAACATAGCCAGCGATCATGACATCCTTTAGTTCACCGAGCATTAATCTATCAAAAAATCCTTGCATGATTAACCCTTTTTTTACTTTGTACAGTTAACTCAAAAAACGATTCTATTGTAATCAATATATCAAGAAAGTTTTTATATTAAACTTAACATTTACGCCATTCATTTTTTCACCTATACTTGTTTAAGTTTAAGCATGTATGGGTAGTTTCCACCAAAGCCTCAAACCCCATGTACAGCGCTTCCAATCGTGGCGTTGATTGGGGTTTGTTTTCTTATCGTTTAAATACTTGATATCTAACATACAGTTTCTCTAAATAATCAAAGTAGTATGTAAATGTTATCACACTCAATTAGCATCATTAGCTATTTCAAACATCATCCAAAAGGTGTCTATTATTTGATAAATAGAACTCACCGATTTCTTGCACATCTTTATCGTCACTTTGTAAAGCTAAATTTGCCAATTTTTTTGATAATTTCTGGCTAAATGAATTGAATAAATACATCAATATACCAAATGTTTGATAATCCTGTTGCCCTAAAATAGGGGTAATATAATTCCAAATATGTTTTTCTAGCCACTGCGTATTGATACTTAAAATAATCTCTTGGCATAATTTTGTATTGCCATCTAAATATTGCATAATGTTAATAATTTCAGGTAATAAGCTTATTTTGATTGCTTCTGGAAATTGTTTGATCAAATGTAATAATAAAGGATCAAACTTTTGGGTTAAATGTGTTTTAAGTAATTCAACAGTTTTAGGCTCATTAGCTAATAAATAGAGTTTATCTAATAAATTATCCTGTAGATTAATGCAGTCGGTTAAAAGCTGATTTATCTCATTGAATGAGTGCATTTTTTGTTACCTGTTTTATTTATGATGCTGCTTAAGGTTTTATCTGGCAAAACCATATCCAATTATCATGATGAAAATAGAATGCAATATTGTTATCGGGGCAGATAAGTAGGCTATCATCATGAATATTATCTAGGCAATGGGTTGATATTTCCAATCCATTGGTATAAGCATCATAATAATATCCTGATTTAATGGTATATTGTTTTATAATTTGAGTAAATTTTTCAAAAGCATTGTTATCAATTTTTACACAATGGTGATTCAAATGTTTATCAATATGTTTGATATTATTGGCAAATTTCTGCCACTTTCCATTAATTAGAAAGTGATATCGTTGTTTTTTATCTTGCTTTATAAAGTTGTTTATAAAAAAATTTAGATGATTCATAGCATATTGAATATCAAGTTATGATTTGACCTTTATATATTGCCATTTTATCTTAAAAAATGCCTTTTAATTGTTTTTTTGATATTTTGATCTGTTTAGCAATGACTTCTACATAGAATGAATCGCTTTGAATAATATAATGCCAATAATCCCCACGATCGTAGTGTCGCCAATCAGGAAAATGAGATTGCCGTTCACTGGCTAATTGCGCCAGCCATGATGATTCAGGAATAACCCAATAACAACTAGTAAAATCATCGCTATCACAATGATTATAATAGGCAAGTTTTTTGTTTCGTTCAAAACGCATTGCCCAAACGCTAGAAAATTCAAATATACCTGTAAATTTAGAATATTTTGCTGGCTTATACCATATTTTACAATAGGCAGTTAACTCATCACCTTTAGACTTTATAACAAGATCATCGTTGGGGGCTTGCCAGTAAGGAAGCTCAACTGGGTAGGCAAAATCCTTGTCCTGTAAGCGCTGATTAGCGAGACCGTAATTGGTTAAGATTGTTTGAATATGATCTTCAAAGTGGCAATTAAGGTATTCATTTGCAGTAATGATGACAGTAAGAATATAAGATGAACGTATAGTAATATCAAAATTGGGATCGATTTTGTCATAAACCCAAATAGTAAAACCATCGAGGTTTGCTTTAGCTATATCACTATCCTTTTGATAGTTGAATTTACTGTCAAAAGCTTGAGCTAGTGTTGCTAATAGTTGTTCGAATGAACACTGCTCATCAATTAAAAATCTTAGCCATTTTTTGGGGGTATCCATTTGTTCCTACTTATTACCATATATTGGAATTGATTTAAGGTTTTGCTACTAAAATATATTTTTATTGTATCTATGATATGTAGTCTATTTTATTTTTTAGGTAATGCAATAAGATTAATCGATAATTATATTATTGCTTGTATTGAGTTGGTTGAAATTGGTGGGTATTTTTAGTGCAACATAAAAAATAGCAGTGCGACATTTTAGCCGCACCGTTATTGCTTATATTATTGTTAGTGTCGTTGAATTGATTTAAATTGTTTTGTTGTTTGTTTAAGTGCTATTTCTGTTGGTAAACGTTCCATTGAACTAGCTCCATAAAATCCATTACAATCAGGGCAATTGTCTAAAATATATTTAGCGTCTTCTGGAGTAGCAATAGGGCCACCATGGCATAAAATTATAATATCTGGTCGAATTGTTTTAGCTGCTTTAGCCCATTGATTGATTAAAGGCACACAGTCAGCAAGCTTTAAAGCCGTTTCAGCACCAATACTACCGCCCGTAGTTAATCCCATATGGGGTACTAAAATATCAGCGCCAGCTTTAGCCATATCGATTGCGTTTTGTTCACTAAATACATAAGGTGTTGTTAGCAGATCTTTTTCATGTGCTTTGCGAATCATTTCTACTTCTAAAGCGTATCCCATACCTGTTTCTTCAAGGTTTGCTCTAAAGTTACCATCAATTAGTCCAACGGTTGGGAAGTTTTGTACGCCAACAAATCCAGTTTCCTTTAATTTATCTAAAAATTGATCGAATTGGCAAAATGGATCTGTTCCATTAACGCCTGCTAACACTGGCGTGTGTTTAACTACTGGTAACACCTCTTTAGCCATATCCATCACGATTTCGTTCGCATTACCGTAGGCAAGTAATCCCGCCAATGAGCCTCTACCTGCCATGCGATAACGACCAGAGTTATAAATGACAATAAGGTCAATGCCACCTGCTTCTTCACATTTTGCCGATAGACCTGTGCCAGCACCTCCACCAATGATGGGTTGTCCTTTTGCGATCATATCATGAAATTTCTTTAGTAACTGTGAACGTTGGTTTTTCATAGTTTTCTCCACTTAATTTTTAATTATTTGAATAAATTCATTAATAATCAGATCACAAAAATGGGGCGAGTTAATATGATGAGGTGTTTTTATTAATTTTCTTTTAGGGGTCTGAATAAATGTTTTTTCAAATTCATCAATAAAGGCTTTATTCGCTTTTGGTGACCAAAAAATTCCTCCTTCAATATCCAATGCTGAAAAGCCACCTTCAGGGATAATAAAAGTAACGTAACCTTGGCATTGATTAAGTTTATTTGCTATCCAATTAGCCATTTTTTTATTTTCTTCCGGCGTTGTTCGCATTAAGGTTACTTGTGGATTGTGTGGGTAAAATAAACGATCTTTATATTTTTCAGGAATAGTTTCAGGGCTAGAAAAATTAACCATATCAAGTGCTCCACACGATCCAATATATGGAATTTGGCTTCTAGCAATTGCGCCAAAACGATCTTCATTGCAAGCTAAAACACCATCAAATAAATAGTCACATACTTCTGTTGTGGTAATATCCAGTACTGCATGTAATAACTTGCTATCAGCTAGCTTTTCCATCGCTTTACCTCCACTGCCTGTAGCATGGAAAACGAGGCAATCATAATGATCGTGCAATTTGGCTGATATAGATTGAACGCATGTGGTTGTAACACCAAACATAGTTAAGCCAATTGCAGGTTTATCTTCGATCGTTTCTTGGGTTTTAAAAAGAACTGAACCTGCAATAAAGTTAGCCGCATTTGATAAGACTTTTCTTGATATAACATTAATTCCTGCAATATCTGTGACTGAATACATCATTGCAATATCGCTTGCGCCAATATAATCAGAAATATTGCCAGATGCCATTGTAGATACCATGAGTTTAGGAATGCCAACAGCAAGTGATTGCATAGCAGGGGTAATTAATGCCGTTCCTCCTGAGCCTCCTAATCCTAGTATAGCGTCTACATCATTTTGAGCCATCAAAAATAGTTTGAATGCATCTGCCATTGCAACAATCGCTTTACCTCGGTCACCACAAAATATAGCCGATTTGCCATGTGGATGGTAACTTGCAACCATTTCTGACGTGATAGTTGCTAAATGATTAAATTGATGAAGTTGTGTGGAAATATCGATAATTTTATAATTAAGATTTTTTAAATCGAGAAGGGTTTTGATATAAATGATTTCTTCCCTTTTGGTGTCTAGTGTCGTAACCAAATAAATTGTGCTAGTTGATGCCATTTATCGCTCCTAAGCAGGTTAATAAGGGTAATACTTTTACCAAAAGGGTGGTTAATAGTCATACATTATATACTCAAAATGAGACATAAGTCTCATTTTTATAATACTAATTTTAACTTAATGATTAAAATGCAGTATTATTTGATGATGAATTCAAATATAACAATATATCTAATGATTCAAGAGACTTTATTGTGTTCTACAAAATATACAGGCGCCAAAAAGAAGACTTATGAACGTTTAATTAATACAGCATTAGAAGCATTAGAGCAGGGCTTTGAACTGTCTATAACCGAATTAGCTGACAAATCGGGGATTTCAAGAGCAACCGCTTATCGCTATTTCCCAACACAAAGTGATCTTATTTCTGCAACTGTTGAAAGCGCTTTAGGTCCGATTTTTAGTTGGCGATCAGAAAAACAAAATGCAGAAGAACGCATCAATGATTTTTTAGCTTTTGCCTTTCCGCAAATGTTAAAACATGAAGGGGCACTACGCGCAGCACTAAGGGTTTCATTACAACAATGGGCAACAAAACGAGCGTCATTATCTCCACAAACCGAAAAATTGGTGCGAGGTAATCGCAAAGAAATACTTGCAACAATTTTATCTCCTCTTAAAGCCGAGCTCCCTGATGAACTATATAATAAGGTTATTTATGCAATTTCGATTATTTATGGCTCTGAAATATTTATGGTACTCAAAGATATCTGGATGCTTGATGACCAGTCTATAATATCACTATCGCAATGGATAGCTAAATCAGTCATTAACCAAGCTAAACAAGATGCCTCAAAATTTTGATTGATGTGCTATGATAGCTAGTTAGCCTAATTTTGCTGATCGCTAGTGCTATGATAAAAATAAATGATTTTGTGAAAATTAATCCTTATTCACGTGTTTAAAGTAGGAAAACGATAATGAAAAAGCTTGTTTTTATTCTGATTTTTTGTCTTTGTGGGTGTGTGCATAAGCAAACGCAAATTTTACCCAGTAGTGACACCATTATCAAATTAAAGAGTGATGAAAAAATAGGTATTATTGCTGAATCACAAACATACTCATACCAATTTACAAGTGCCGATGCGATAGACAAGCTCAAAAGCTACCGTAATTTTTTAGCAGAATATAAAAATGATATTGAAAAAGTCTCTATCACTTTTTTCCGAGAACATGCAAGCGATGAAATGATCGTTCGGTATAGTAATCTTATCCCAGAAAAAACAGTTTTAAACAATAACAATTTTTCAATGAAGTCTAAATCAGAATGGGTGTTAAAAGATGGTTATTATCAAGTGTCATTTAGCACAAAAGGAAATGCCTATAAGCAAGCAAATACGCTATCTGATCAATATTTATTACCAACCCCCATTACCGTATTAGTCAAACCTAGAAATGAAATAAAAGCTAGTGAGGACATCACAGGTGATGTAGCAGGTTTAATTATATTGCCAGTTTTTATTCCATTAATGATGATTAGTTGTATTATGGGACCTTGTTAAAAGCTATGTATAAAAGCTATGTATAAAAGCTATGCATAAAAGCTCTGTGTAGAAAAAGTTCGCCATCACATGCTAGGAAAATGAGAATAATTGATCTACTGCCTATGATTTGAAGTGGAAAAGTAGAACAAAAAAGCTAGCCAATGTGTTGTTATAATTTACTATTATTAATGACCAAAAAGCTGAGTATTTTAAATATGCTCAGCCCTTTTTTAATAGCTATTAAACATTTTAACTTTACTTGCTAAATTTGAAAATGCACACTTATTTGTGCATAGTCACTATGCTTATCGTTAGTGATATTGAATAGGGTGTTCACTTTGTTCATCATGTACTATTTGTTTATCATGTACTAAAAGTAGACATGTGTCACTTGATGATACCGCTTGTTGTAAGCGAGCTTTGTCTTGCTCATTAAGTTTATTGATACAAGCAACCACATAACTGCAAGTTTTGTTTTGTAACGCTTTTTCAATAGTTGATATTAAGTTTGCGTTATTTAAATTTGCTAGATGAACAACTTTGTTTTTATCTAAACCTGCGATATTAATCCATGAACGCTTTAACATTGGTCGGGTCGAAAGCCATAATTGCCATTTTTTAGCTTTGTTAAGTGATTTTAATAAAGGCCGTTGTTGTTGTAATACTTGTTGAAAAGGCGATTCAAAATTAATCGCCATAAGTTGTTGTGTTGAATGTTCAATAAGCATAATAATCTTAACACTGTTTTTATATACAGTGTATGTTAGTACAGTATTTCCCGCTTGTAAACTTTATTTTGATTGGTTTTTTATATTATTTACAACTATTCAACTTTAAGAACGTAACCATTGATATGACAATATTCCTAAAAAAGTCATTAAAACAGAACCAATTACATGTATAAATAGGGTTGCCAACCCCCAAGATATTCGACCTTCTTGTAAAAAATTGACAATTTCGGCTGAAAAGGTTGAAAACGTTGATAACCCGCCACAGAAACCCGTTATAACCAATAACCGCCATTCTGCCGATAGGTTAGAATGATTAAAAAAAGCAATCGCAAAACCAATAATGTAGCCTGCAACTAAATTTGATAGTAGTGTACCTAATGGGATAGCAAAAGTGATCGCATTGAATTTAAGTGATAAAAACCACCGTAATAAACCGCCAGCTACAGAACCCACTGAAATGGCTAACACCAGTTTTAGCATGATAAAACATCCTTAATGATAAAAAACATCAAATTAACTTTAACAAAATCTTAGTATTGGCCTTTTATTGCTAATTACAATAAAAATCATTTCTTAAATAATCAAAATCCATAAAATTATAGCGTCATCATACCAGTTGAAAATACAAATAGGAACTTCTGACCAAGTTGCGATAGAATGTTCATCATTAAGTAAAAAATTGGGGTATAGATATGTTTACGGGTATTGTTCAAGGTGTTGGTCAGATTATTGATATTATAGACCAAGATAAATTAAGAACTTATAAAGTGAAGTTACCGCATCAATTAACCGATAAAATTGAAATTGGGGCTTCGATAGCCAATGATGGTTGCTGTTTAACTGTAACGAAGTTTGATAATGGCGTAGTATCATTTGATATTATGGAAGAAACGTTAGCATTAACCACATTAGGTGATAAAAAAATTAACGATTTTGTAAATATAGAACGAAGCGCAAAATTTGGTGATGAAGTGGGTGGGCATATTATGTCAGGGCATATATCTTGCACAGCAATAATTGTTGATATTCAAAAAACAGCAACTAATTGCCATATGACATTACAGTTACCATCTCAGTTTAGCAAATATGTATTATATAAAGGTTTTATTGGTATTGACGGTGCAAGTTTAACGGTTGGGCAGATAGATAAAGATAGCTTTATGATTCATTTAATCCCTGAAACGTTAGCTATTACCACGTTAGATTCGAAAACAGTAGGAGATAAGGTAAATATTGAAATTGATGCTCAAACACAAGCTATTGTTGATACCGTTGAACGGGTACTGGCGGCAAAATAATCTTAAATAATTGGAATAGGCGATAAATAATAATACTTATACTCATGAACAAATAAAGATTAAAACCACACAGACTAATTGCGTTTTATCATTCAATAATCAATTTTAGTTAAAAATTCAAGGCGCTGGGCTACTTTTTTAAGTAATTAATAGATTGGCTAAATAAGAACTATTAAGCTAATCCAGGGCCTAATTTATCACGGCAAGATGCTAATAATTAAAGATGAGAGTAATTAACCGATCAAATAACGACGTTTTTTGTATTAAAGCCTTTAATTGTAAAGAATAATGTATCTTTGTAATATTGACTAACCCTAAATAAGATAAGCAATACTTACTTTTGTAAAATAATAGCAATATCGCTAGTCTGTTATTTAAATATATGCCAATTACCACTTCAAAACAACCAAAAAAACTTTAATAAAATCAATGGTTTTTCTGAATGATTTTTTCTCTAATCAAGCAGGCTATTGATCGATAGTTTGTTTAAAAAATAGACTTGATTTTTTCTCAAATCAGCGCTTATATATAACAGTGATGAGCATGGTGCTTATCACTCATTTAACTTTGGAGGAACTTATAATGGTACAAAAATTTGCTCCGTACGGTAGTGATGTCTCGTCTGGCACTTATAAGTGTGCCGACTGTGGGTATGTTTATTCAAACCAAAGTAAGAAATCGTTACCTCCTTGCCCTGATCATAATAAAACACCGCATAGCAAAAATGGTTGGTATATTATGTCTGGACAAGGGGATTCAGTTAAAGATCCTCATCCAGATAAAAAATAATCTTATAAGTTAATACCATCAAAAGGTAACCGACTAGGTTACCTTTTTTACCGCATTAAAATTAAATTCCTAACATTATAGGGCTATATGATTTAAAAAGTAACACATTAATTCTTATATAAAAATTAAGTGAATTATAAGAGTCACATTGATTAAAATAATCGATGGAAAATAAGAAATTAAGAATCATCAAATCAATTTTTAAAGATCACACATTGCTTTTGCAATTTGTTATGTGTTTATGATTAAGTCATATAAATACGTGACATTGTCACTTATAATAAAATACTTGATGATAAAAAATTATTTTTCATTGATATATTTTTATTACCAATATTTCCTCGCTGCTGTTTGGGATTAATCTTAATTAACTTAATATTTAATTATTTTTTCGATTTTGTATAATATGATGATCTAATTAGAATTGTTACAATCAACAATAATTAATAATAAGGGGTATATTGACTCAGTATTGGCAATTTTTAGTAACCAATTAAATTATGCTAAAAGCAAATGGATGTTGTGCTATTTATGCGATTAAAATAACATAACTTGATTAAGTTTCAATTTAAGGAATACCGAAGTGAAAAAACGAATAAAATTGGCTGTGCTACTTTCTTCATTTTTGATGATTTCGAACGCTTATAGCGCGGAATTACCCTCGTCAGCAAATATCACAAAAGCTTTCGCTGATAGTGCTAAAAGATCAATATTAGGCGAAGGAGGAAAATTTCCTATTAAAACTGAAGCGGGCTACGAAGTTACTAATATTTTTTATAATCTGAATAACGTCGTATTTGAATATAGTATGCCAACTGATAGCCAAAGCGTTTCCATTGTAGATATTACTGAAGGAATTAGGCTTGGGCTCAATGCACAATTTTGTAGTAAACAAGATGTGGTTGATGTATTACGGGCTTATGACATTCGCTTCTTGTTCCGTTTCCAATTCAATGATGATCGAAATGTACCAGCAACATTGTCAATTGATGAAATTTGTGAAGAGCCAAAATAAATAGCTTTGGCCATCGTTCCAAGTAGTTCGTAAAATTAACGCTCATTTTGCGAGCTTACTTTATTCAAAGTTACTACCAGCTGATTTATTAAGTTATTTTTGAAAAAACTTTTTAGATTTTCTATTTACATAACTAAACCTTTGCATAATAGCATAATTCACTTTTCAAATTTTGTACTGCATATTCGCTTTTTATTGATTTATTATCATTGTTACCGCCGTCTTTTTGGATTATTATCACAACATGTACTAATTAGCATATCTTGCTAATTAAAGATGTGATTAAGGTGATGTTATATTGAGTGAACCAGAAAAAGGGAAACAATGATGAGCCTTAAAAATAGATTAGTTGAATACACGCAGACTTTGAATAATGTTCAAATTGATAATCCTTTCAAAAAGTTTCCTGACTATCAAGTTCTTAGACACAAAAGTAGTGGTAAGTGGTTTGGCCTCATTATGTCAGTAGAGAAAAATAAATTAGGTCTCAACTCGGAAGAGGTTGTGGAAATCATTGATGTCAAATCCGATCCTGAATTAATTTCTATAATAAAAAATAGCACTGGTTTATTACCAGCATATCATATGAATAAAAATAACTGGATTACCATAATGCTAGATGGATCTGTGCCACTAGAACAAATAATACATTTATTAGACTACAGTTATAATTTAACGAATAAAGATAAAGTTTGAATTTGCACTGATATATCTAATGACTGTCTCGACAAATAAATAACCGTGTAATTCATGAAAAACGGCTATAAAAAAGTGATCTAAGCCAAGTTACTCAACAACTGTTTTTTGTTTCTCACAATCTATGAGTAGTTATATGATAAATCCCCTATAGAGCATGCGAGGTAAATATCGCCGGTATTTTTATAAAAACATATTGAAAATCATTATGTTTTAAATAAGAAGTCACTGGATCACACGGAATTATGTTATATATAGAAGTTTGATTTTATTTTAGAACAACAAACAGGACAATAAATCTTATTGTTTAAAATAAGATTTATCAGAAAATATTATTCAATTGCATTATAATGCCTAAGGACAATCCATTTACCATTTATTTAGGAATCAATTCATGTCATTTGACTCTCTTGGTTTAGATGCCGAGATTTTAAAAGCAATTCAAGAACAAAACTATACCAGCCCGACGCCCATTCAACAACAAGCTATACCGGTCATTTTATCTGGTAAAGATCTTATGGCGAGTGCACAAACAGGGACAGGTAAAACGGCGGGCTTTGGCTTGCCCATTTTACAAAAATGGCTTGAGCAGAAAACTAAAGACGCTAATAATCCAAATAGCAAAAAAAATAAACGTTCTTTATATGCCTTGATTTTAGCGCCAACACGTGAGCTTGCAGCCCAAATTGGCGAAAATATTCGTGACTATAGCCGTTATTTACCGATTCGATCTTTGGTAGTATTTGGTGGTGTAAGTATAAATCCTCAAATGATGAAATTACGGGGCGGTGTGGATATATTAATTGCAACACCGGGACGATTACTTGATTTAGTACAACAAAATGCCGTGGATCTTTCAACCGTTAAAATGCTAGTGTTGGATGAAGCCGATCGCATGTTAGATATGGGATTTATTCATGATATCCGTCGTGTAATTGCTAAATTACCGAAAAAACGCCAAAATTTAATGTTTTCAGCTACTTTCTCTGATGAGATAAAAGTGTTAGCGCAATCTCTATTACATTCACCAGAATCTGTTGCAGTAGCTAAAACCAATAGCGCTTCAGAGCAAATAACCCAATATATACATAGAGTAGATAAACGCCGTAAACGAGAGCTATTGTCTTATTTAATTGGTAAAAACCAATGGCAACAAGTATTAATCTTTACCCGCACTAAATACGGTGCAAATCACTTAGCGGAACAGCTAACTAAAGATGGCATTAAAGCAGCTGCTATTCATGGAAATAAAAGCCAAGGGGCACGAACTAAAGCCTTAGCCGATTTCAAAAGTGGGCAAATTAGAGCATTAGTAGCTACTGATATTGCAGCAAGAGGTCTTGACATTGAGCTGTTGCCTTATGTCGTTAATTATGAATTACCGCAAGTTGCTGAAGATTATGTACATCGCATTGGGCGAACAGGGCGTGCACAAAATGAAGGGCAGGCTATTTCGCTCGTGTGTATTGATGAACTGGCTCAATTAAAAGCGATTGAAAAATTAATAAAAAAGCCGATTCCAGAATTAACAACTAACGGGTTTGAAGTTGATCCAAAAATTAAAGCTGAGCCTGTAAAAAAATCATCGCCAAGGCGAGCATCACCAAAAAGAGCAAATGTAACGGGGGCTGGTCGATCGTCGCACTCTAATCAAAAGAGTATTAAATCTTCAAATAGATCGAATCACTCTAATAATAAAAAAACTAATATTTAACAAAGTAGAAGGAAACTATTATGGTAAATCGTAGCAAGCGTTTACGAAAAAAATTACATATTGAAGAGTTCAAAGAATTAGGCTTTACTGTTAGCTGGTCTTTTGACGAAGGCACAAGCGAAGAGACTTTAGATAACATTGTTGATCAGTTTATTCTTGAAGCCATTCAACCAAATGGTTTAGCTTATGAGGGGAGTGGTTATTTAAATTGGCAAGGTATTATTTGCACCCAAAAATTAGGAAATTGTACTGAAGAACATCGTGACGTTGTCACAAAATGGTTGGAAGATCATGGTTTAAAAAATGTTAAAACCAGTCAACTTATTGATATTTGGTGGGATGAGCTAGCATTTTAATTATTACGTTATTTTTAAATATACGTTATTCTTAAATAAAAGTAGTCACGTATGTGGCTATTTTTATAACTGAATTTTATCGTGCTACTGGTTAATTTATTTTTTATTAACTATATTAATATCAACTACATCAACTATTATATTTACATCTTCTTAAGGATGGCTATTTATAATACAATCATACAAACGATAAAATATATCCAATAATAAGTGGATTACCTCGGTGAGTAAAAAACTATCATTAAGATAATTACAGTCTACTATTTGGGCAGGGCTCAATTACATTATGAGTGAAAACACTATTTTCAAGCTTGATAAAAAATATACATCTTTTCTATTTAAAGCGATAGAAGCAGCAAAGAAAAGTGAATTTGTGATCAAACACAAATACGATATCGATCATTTTTATATATCTTTTAGTCACCATATAAAGATAAATAATGGAGCCAAATGTTACACAATACGGTTTTATTCAGAAGAAGTAACACAAAATAATTGGATGGATATTGGTTAAGGAGGAATAGTAATAGATGATATTAATGTTGATATAGACATGGATTCAGGAGAAGTTATTTCCATTTATGCAAGCCGTTAATATAAAAAAGATTTTATAAAAACTAACCAATGTACTATAAAAATATTATATTAAACAATGCATTGATAAATTGAATGGGTTATGGTAGAAAGACACAACACAACCATAGTTCAGTCGGTAGAACGGCGGACTGTTAATCCGTATGTCACAGGTTCAAGTCCTGTTAGAGGAGCCAATTTCCGAATCCCTATAGCCTGTTTATAGCGGGTATTTTTTTATCTTAAAATACCCACTTATTTATTTCGTTGTTACAACAAATACGCTTAAAACCACGTTTTTTGGGATATGTATTTAATTTTTTAATCTTCTTATCAAATTAATGAGTTGCTAAAAGAAATTTAAATGATCACAATTGGATTGAATATTATCATTGTAGTTATTTTTAAATGTTAAGTAAAATCAAATTGATAAATGAAAGGTTTTTATAGTAAAAAATGTTCCTATAATATTGCAAGGACAATATAGCAGCAGCCCTTTCACCGCGCTAGAATGCGTCGACAACTAAGCAAGGTTAGCACGGCAAGTATGGATGTTTGGTGAGTTTGGGCTTTGTTAGGAATAAATTTGAACATCTGAGCAAAGTGAAGAAGGCATCAAAGAGGCGAGTATCAGGATGATACGAGTAAAAAAGTGAGGGGTGTTAAGGAATTTGCTAATTTCCTAACTCGACCGTTGTCACTGTTGCTATTGCTTCCACTACAAAAAGCTCAACATGTCCGAAACCCAATCACACAAATTATAGTCAAATACTGTCACCCAAACCCGAAAACCATAAAAACAGTCAGGTGCGTATTGATTTTATTATGTTTTTACCTTGTTATTTTTTACAAAAATCAAAAAATTCAATGTCTTAAAGCTTTCTTTAAAGCTTAATATGTTTTTTTTACATTCCTTTACAAAAAATCACCAAAAAAACTAGCCAAGCTTTTTTTTAACATTATAATTTTAAAGCTAAAAATTAAATTAGCTTTTTTATAGGCTAATAATCATAAAACAATATTTTATTTGTAAGGTGGGATGTTATGAAGTACAATCTTGGACAACAGACAACAGACAACAGACAACAGACAACAGACAACAGACAACAGACAACAGACAACAGACAACAGACAACAGACAACAGACAACAGACAACAGACAACAGACAACAGACAACAGACAACA